>NZ_JBHYIK010000078.1:0-42809 GCF_042739735.1 Amycolatopsis sp. NPDC059027
ACACCAAACCACGCTCTACTAAAACCCCCCAAAAACGGTGAACACCCAGCAGGGTCACCACCCAACTAAAGCAAACCACACCGGGGGGGGGGGGGGGGGGCCCCCCCCCCCCGCGCGGGGCGTGGGGGTTGCACCCCCACAAAACACGACACCCGAGGCACGGTCCGCGCTTTCCGCAGACATACCTCGGGCGACTCGGGTGGCCAGGGCCGGGGTCGAACCGGCGACCTTCCGCTTTTCAGGCGGGCATGTTTTTGCAGGTCAGGAGGTCTGTGCGCCGGGCACGTGCGTTACACGTGCAACATCATCCTTCTTAGGCTCCTCAACAACCGGGCGTGCCTCGGCTTCGAGTCGAAGCGCTGCCACGAACCCTTCCCATCGATCCCGTCGCCTGACGTTCAGCCTGCGAGACGACAACACAGGATGTCTGACCCACCCCGACAGCGGGTACACCCAACCGCGATTCTCACTGTCCAAGTCGATCTTCATCGCAGTCAGGACGGCAGACGCCAGGTCGGACAGCTCCGTCTCTAGCGCTTCCATTTCAGCGCCAGAAAGAACCTGATCAGTCGACAAGGACCCCGCCTTAACCGCAATCGTCGCAGCAGCCACATCCACCGGGCGTGAGGCCGTGATACTCAAGGGGAAGTACTTGCGTACGACGACTTGACCCGACGTAACGAGCTTGTCGCAACGCGCATTCTCGACGTTATCGACCAGCTTGACGATGGAGTGGTAAAACTCGGAGTAGGTCTCCATCCTGGCTAGTTTCCGCTGCTGTCCACGCCCCAAGGCGTCCCGGCGAGACGTGAGCCACTGGCCCACCAAGATCCCGAGGAAGCCAACAGCGGGAACCAACAAGGCGCTATCCATACTACGAAGTCGCCCCCTTGATCGGTCCGTTTACCGAGTCGCCAAAGTGACACCAGGAATTGATCATTAAGAGATCGTTAGTCGTCAGTGCTTGACGATGATCGACTTAGGCAGCTTCGCGGCGTCACCACGAGCGGCGAGCTTGCTCAACTGGTCGGCTACTTCCTTGTCCCTGCCCTCGACCGCGTGGAGGTACCGGAGCGACGCGGCAGCCGACGCATGGCCGAGCCGCTTCTTGAGGTCCGCCAGGGTCGCCCCCGCACTCGCGGCGAGGGTCTGACCGGTGTGACGCAGATCGTGAAAGCTCACGCCGATGCCCACACGCTCACGCGCTCGAACGAACGCCTGATAGACCGCGTTTCCCCGCATTGGCTGCCCGTCGCGTCCGATGAAGAAGCGTTCTCGCCCAGCCCACTCCGCCATGTGGTCCCGGAGGTACGGCATGAGGTGAGGAGGAATCGAGACCGGTCGACGACCCGCGTCCGACTTGGGGTCCTTGTCGTACTTCTTTGGGCTCTCCAGAAGTTCTACGCGGTTCTTCCGCACCCACACGACACGGTCGACCAGGTCGACGTCTTCCGTCCGTAGCCCGCACACCTCCCCACGACGGAGACCGCACCACGCCGCCAGGAGCACGGCCGCCCGGTACCGAGGAGTGATCGCGTCGACCACCTCGACCACCTGGGTGGGAGTCGCGATGCCGCGTTCCTTGGCCTTGTCCGAGCCCGCGCCGGGAATCTGGCACGGGTTCGTCATGATCGCGCCGTCTCGCTTCGCCGAGTTCATCACGGCCCGCAGGAACCGGTACGACTGCCCGATGGACGTCTTGCCGCCGTCCCCGGCTAATGCCTTGGCATACCAGCTCCGGACAACCGGCGGAGTGATCGCGATCAACGGCAGGTCGAGTAGTGCGGTCATGTGCAGCCGCATGTTCCGCCGACACGTCTCCTCCCACCGGTCCCCTACGTTCGGGTTGTCGCGAAGGTACGCACTGGCGTAGTTGCCGAACGTTTCCCGCCCGAGCTTGTCATCCAGCCAGGCGCCCTTACTGATGTCCGCCTCGACACCGACGAGCCAGCGATCCGCGTCCGTCTTCGTCCGGAACGTGTCCGGCGCGTACTGCCGCTCCCCGTTCGGACCGATGAACGACGCCTGGAACCGCCCGGACGGCAGCTTGCGAACCGAGCCGAACCGACGACGGCCTTGTTTCTTCACCATCAGGCCACCACCCGTCCACCGGACCAGCGCACCGTGACCGGCTCGACACGACCGGCCCGAACGAACGCGTCAAGATCACTCACAGCCAACCGGACATGCGTCCCAAGCTTGTGGAAGGCGATACGCCGTTCAGCGATCAGCCGCCGGACGAATCGCTCCGTCGTACTCAGGTAGGCAGCCGCTTCCTTGACGTTCAGGTACCTCGTGTTCACGTGCATCCCCTCCCTACGCCGCCAGCCAAGTTGCCGAAGTTTCTTCGCCGCCGGGTGGCCCTTGCGCGGCCAGTAGCGCCCGGTCGTACTCGGCCTTCCACGTGATGCGTTCGGCGATGGCGTGCATGACAAGGTGATCTCGCGGTGGTACGTGGGTGTCCCCGGGCTCGACCTTGCGCCAGACCTGGTTTTCCTTGCTGGGTGCGGGTTTCACGATCCCGACCGCCGCCAGCGCCCGCGCGACGAACGCCTGGCGGTCCGCCTTGTGGTCCCCGAGCGTCTTGCCCGACCACTTGCGCGACACCAGCACCCGCCGCCCCGGAAGCCCGAGGGTGACCCGCCGATGCGCCCGCCCCTTGCAGTGCCCCGGCGTCATCTTTCCGTTGGCGCCCTTGGGTTGGATGCCATACAGCAGCCAGACCGCGCACCGAGGCGAACACGGGGTCACCGACAGCTCCGCGTGCAAGCGTTCGTGATGGTCTTCCTGCCGCGCCGACTCGGCCGACACGACCTCGCCCGTGGACTTGGTCAGGTACTTCGTCAGGTAGCCGATGTGCCGCCCGGCTTCCTCCGTACCGCCGAGGATGCCCTTGGAGTGCACTTGCCGTCCAAAGGTGACCACGTGCGCCGGAGTCTCCAGATCCTCCACCGCGTCATCCCACGCCGTCAGGGGTTCTCGGGTGTCCGGGTCCACGAACACGCGCCTATCGCCGTCCCAGACCGGTTTCCGGTCCACGTAGACGATCCGGTCGTGATTCGGCCACCACACTTGGTGGTAGGTAGCTTCGGTGACCTGGCGGATGGTCTCGTGCGAGATCGAGCCGCGAACGGCGGTGTGCAGGTGCGGCGCCGCCCGCTTCTGCGGCTCGACCGTGGCGAAGTACTGCGCGTCCCAGCCGACGACCCGACGCAGGTTCTGCCACCACCGATCCACCAGCGCCGAGAAGTGCACCGCGTCCCGAGCCGCCCGCCGATAGTCATACGACGCCGGGTCCACCGGCGACCCGTCACCGCGGACCGGCCCATAGGTGTCGCAGGTCAGCGTGACGAACATCGACGGCCGGAACCGCCCCGCATACTCGCGACCCACCGTCGTCTTGGCGACCTTGCGCCGAGGCAGGTTCGGAGCGTCCTGCCGCCGACGCGTCGACCGCTTCACCGCCTTCCTGTCCGGCAGGTCCACGGCCGGGAGACGCCCACGCATGCCAAGTTGCCGAAGTTCCGCGTCCACCGTGCGGATCTCCTCACGCAGGTTCTCCGCCTCCGCCTGGTCCTCATTCACCACCTGGCGGTAAGCGCTTACGAGATCCGCGCGGAACTCCAGCAGCTCCTTGTGATCCTCGGTCGGGGACGCCGAGGCGATCTCGGGTTCCGCGTCGAGGTGCCACCCTTCCCGGCACTGGGCCTGCCGCAGCGCCTTCGCCTTGCGCGCACACGGCAGACACACCGATTCCACAGTGGACCCGCACGGCACGGGGATGTAGCGCAGCTCCCCGGTTTCCGTGTCGCCGACCTCCATGGTGAACGGCCGGACACACACCCCGTGCTTCTCCGCCGTCGCCCGCACGACATCCGAGGCCAGCGGCGGCCGTACCCGAGGAGAACCGGCAGGCGTCCCGCCGGCCTCTTCGGTGAGGTTTGCTCCCGTCATCAGGCTGCCACCTCCCCCGCGTCGGCCCAGCCCCGCAGCACGAACACCGGCATGTCCTGCTTCGCCCCGGCGGGCAGGTCCGGGAACACGTCCTCGGAGAAGGGCACCGAGCCATACACCAGCACCGGAGCCCCGCACGGAGTCCGGCCCGAGATGGACAGATGCACGGATCCCACCGTTCGCATCCGCTGAATCTGCGCGGTCACCGCGTCGAGGGTGTTCGCCCACACCAGCAGCGCCCGCGCCACGTCGGCCAAGCCGTCAACGTCGAGTTGCACCGTGATCGGATTGGACCACTTCGTGACGTCAATCGAGCCCACCGGAGGCAACTCGTGCAGGTCGAGGTGATCACGAATCGCGTCCAGGAAAACCATGACCGGGTTCATCACGCCGCCCCCTTCTCGCCGTCACCACGTCGGGCGGACAGGTCGATCACGTGCGCGCCGCCGTTGGTGACGTAGCGCTCCAGCGCCTTCACCGTCTCGTCCGGCACCCAGCCCGCCCGGACACGCAACGGTTCCCGGATGCCCTCACCCCACACGTAGCCGGTACCGGCAGCCGATTCCGGGATGCGGTTCGCCCACGCCCCGCGTTCGTAGGCGTTGTCCCCGAGCACCATGCCGACGTGGGTCTTCGAGGTGACGCGCAGGCACACCCGGCGGGGGAACAGTTCCCGCACCGGAACCGTGTCCTTCGTCGGTTCCTGGACATACCCGCGCACCGTGAACCCGAGCGCGCGGCCCTGGGTGTTGAGGATGGCGACCCGTTCCACGATCTTCTCCCGGGTCTGCCGATCGGTGTAGCGGGTCAGCGCGCCGATTTCGTCGAACTCCAGCAGTTCCAACGGCCACTCCGTCGAGATCGGCACCGACCGCACCTTGCCCGCGAACTCCGCCTTGCGCCGCTCCAGTTCCTCCAGTAGCGCGTCAAGCACGCCCAGGGTGTCCTTTCCGGACACTGCGTATCGGGCGAAGATCCCGCGCCCGTAGGCAAGTTCCATGCCCTTGGGGTCGATCCCGGACAGCCGGATCACCCCGGAACGGATCGCCGAGGCCGACGCGACGAGCGGACACCACATCACCGAGCCCTTGCCCGCACCGGTCGCACCAGCGGTCAGGCAATGAGCACCAGGACCAACCAAAGGCACCGTCCACTCCTTGCCGTACTCCGTGCGCCCGGCGAACGCGTGCCGCAGATCCACACCCGTGCCGTCGACCGCCACAAGATCCGGCAGTGTCGGACAGGCCACCGGCGCGGAAAGCAGGTCACGGCGCATGAAGTCCAGGGACACCACGTTGGGCTCCAGTTCGCGGACCTGGCAACGGGTGACCTTGCGCGCCGAGGCCAACGCCCGCGCCGCCTCATCGAAGTCTTCCGGCTTCTGGCCCGGGACCAGTTCCACCCGGACTTCATCCCAGGAGGCACCCGAACGCACGCCGAGCACCTTGGGCACCCGCAGCGCAGCACCGCCGCCACCGGTACGGGAGACTGCCTTTCGGCGACGGCCGACGAGGTTGACCGTCACTTCCACCGGCAGGGTTCCGTCCGAAATGGACAGCCCGCAGGCGTGCAGCCAGCCGGGGAGCTTGCGGGCATACAGCGCCCAGCGCAGCCACCACGACCGCAGGAACCGGCCGCACCACTGGTCGAACGACATCACGTCGATCAGCCGCCAGGCGACCAGCAGCACGAGCAGCGACCACACCACGATGGCCAGCGACAGCCAGCCCAGGCAGAACCACCACGCGCCCAGCGCCACCAGGACCAGGCTGGTCCGCCAGTGCGTGACGAGCTGCTTTCCCAGCCACAGCAGGAACTTCACCGCGCCCCACAGCGCGAGGAACACCACCGCGATCGCCGCCAGGGCCTCCAGCAGCCACGCCAGCGCCTTACCCACCTTGTGCAGCACCCACACGCCCAGCCCGAGCGCGAGAAGCCCCAGAATCAGCCCGCCCGTAGCCATCAGCGACCACCCCGCCGAGCGGTAACGGGCAGTTCCAGCGGCAGCATTCCCCGGCAGGGAGCGCACTTCGTCTCCCCGGGCAGCAGCTTCGCGAACCGCTTGCAGACTGCGCAGCGCGTTCGGGTGACCCCACCTAGCGCGTGTTCGTTGCCATCGTTTAGCGTTGACATTGTTCACTTCCCAAGGTTGTGGACGGCGCAGGAGCGGCGAGGTTGGTAGCCGGTTTCCGCTTCTGCGCCTTACGATCCGCGATCCCGAATGAGGGCGCGTTTCACCGCCGCGCGACATAGCGCGCGTTTTTCGTTGAGCCACTTGACTTATTGAATGTCTACATGTGACTAATTGTCCGCTTGGTCCTCTTCTTGGATCTGCGCGGCGATCTCTTCGGCCTTTCGTTGCTCATAGCCGACGTAGTACTTGGATTCGTGGTGGTGCCCACGGTCCACGTCGGCGATATGGTCATAGAGGCGCGCGTTCGCCCGGCGGTATGCCAGCCACACGGCCGGACTCGCGTCCGATGCGGGGCGTGTCCGCTGGACGAATTCGTGCGCCTCGGCCAAGGTCCGGGGTTCAGGCTCAGGCTTCTTCTTCGACGTCGCCATTACTCACCCGCCGCATTTCCGCCGCGCGGTTTTCCAGCAGCGTCGCCAGGTCCTCGGCGCAATCGCGGAGCTGGCGAAGGAACACGACGCACTCCATCCACCGCCGAGGATCGGTCGGTGGCCACAGCGTCAGCACGCCGGGGCCGCCTGACAGCTCCAGGACCGGCGGGCACCTCGGGGTTGAACCGGTCTCCGTCACTTCGACTTCGTCCCACGGTCCGACCACCCACGACAGCCCGTCCCGCACGTTCATCACTGCCTGCCTTGCCTGCCCAATCCATTGCCAGTTCGGCGAAACCTTCGGCCGCTGCCTTCAACGCGGCTACGCACCACCACGGCAAGTCGTGCGTTCCCGCCAGCCCGAGCCAGGTGCTCGACACCCGCCGCGCCGAGTTGGCCGCGTTCTGTGCAACCGCCACCGAGCGATCGGACCGGTACCGCTCCCAGGCCGCCATGTAGTCCCGGTACGCCGTCTCCCACGCCTGGATCAGCTCTTGGAACGCCGCAGCGTCACGAGCCGTGCCGCTCATGTCGCCTCTCCCTTGTGTTGGGCCGAATCGGCGCGTCCCATCTCCAGCCGCGCCCGTCGGTCGAATTCCTCAGCCGCCACGGCCGCCGCGTTCCGCGCCCACAGGGGAGCGGCAAGTTCGCCGGACAACGTGCGCCAGGCGAGCGCGACAGCGTGGTACGCGTGAGCGAGACGGCGCACCGCCGCCACGTCGTCGGATGCCGATCGCATCGCGGCGAACAGTGCGGCCGTCTGCTCCGCATACGCGTCGTTCCACCGAGCGACCGCCTCACGCGACGGCCGCCCCGCCATCACGCGGCCTTCTGACCGCTCGCACCCTGACCGCTGGTGCCCTTCGACGCCGCAGGCTTGGACGCCGCAGCGCCACCGGGCTCACGCATCCCGGTCGCCCGCAGCACCCAGCCCTGATACTTGAACTTCTCGCCCATGACCCGGGGTTCGACCATCAGGCCCTCGAAGACGACCGGCCGGAAGTCGAAACCCTGCATAGCCGCCGGGGGAGGCACCGGCTGGACCCGGTCCAGCAGCGTGACCGTCGCAGACTTGTCCCGGTCCTTCTCCGCGGACGGGTCAGTCACCGTGACCTTCCACTGCGGCAGCCCGGTCTGCTCGTCGATCTTCTGCTTGGGCTGCTTGCCCCGGGCCTTGTCCTCATTGGACACGTACTCCATGTCCGGGGTCACCGGACCGACAATCGCGGCTCCGGCCGGAAAGACGTGGTCATGCTCGATCTCGAAGCGCGTTCCGCGCGGTACTGCCATCTCAATTGCTCCCTGTCTGCGCCTCGTGCGACGCCGCCTAGCGTGGCTGACATGGCCAGAATAGCTAGGTTGGCTAGACAAGTCAATCAAGCAGAAAAATGCCTAGCTCTCTAGGTCGCCTAGACAGCCTCCGCGCAGGTCAGGGAGACTTGCTTTACACCGCCCAAGGGCAGAGCAAAGGAAACAAGGAGGCCCGGTGCCACTCGATCCAGACGATCCGCGACCGCCATACGTGCAGGTAGCGAACGCTCTGCGCGCCGCAATCCTGACCCGGAAGTTCACGCCGGGCGACAAGCTCCCATCCCGGAATGAGCTCGCGAAGACGTACAACGTCGCGCCGATGACCGTGCAGAACGCCCTGCGCGAACTGCGTGAAGAGGGACTGATCGTGTCACGGCAGGGCAGCGGCGTGTTCGTCCGAGAGCGCACCGAACGCCCCATCGGCCTCCGGCCGCACATCGAACGCGCCTTCGAGGCCCAAGACGTCACAATCGACTTCGCCGGGTTCTCCGGCGAGACCCTGCACGGCGTCATCACCGAGCCACTGGACAAGATCCGTATCGGCCGATTGCGCCCCGAGTCGATCACCGTGCGTCTGCTCGTCCCGGACCCGACTCAACCGTGGTCGCTCCCGTGCACCGTCGACGAGCACGCCGACAGCCCCGCGTTCCGCAAGCGAGCAACCGAGATCATGCGGCGGCACACGCTAGCCATCGTCGACTCCGTGACCGAACTCGGGGAGCTAGGTCTGATCAGCAAGGCCACAGCTCAGGTCCGGGTGCACCCCGCGCCGCCGATGTTCAAGCTCTACCTGATCAACAACGAAGAAGCGTTCTTCGGCTTCTACCCCGTCCGCGAACACGTCATCAACTTCGGCGACGAGACCAAGGCGATCTACGACCTCATGGGCAAAGACGCTGTCCTGTTCCACCACTCGATCAGCGACGACGACACTTCCACCGGATCGCAGTACGTCGACCAGGCGCGAACGTGGTTCGAGAGCGTGTGGGACAGCGTCGCCGAGGACTTCCAGCGATGAACCCTGCCGACCTGCTCACCCAGGCCCGCGTGCTCCTGCTCGACTTCGACGGCCCGGTCTGTTCGGTCTTCGCAAGCATCCCTGCGTCCACGGTGGCCGACCAGCTCCGCGAGATCCTCGCCGAAGGCGGACACGCCGAGCTGCCCGAAGCCGTCGCAGCGAGTGCGGACCCGTTCGACGTCCTGCGCTACGCGGCCACGCTTGGCGCCGACGAGGCCCGCTACGTCGAAGCAGCCTTCACCGCGCACGAGGTCGAGGCCATCCCCGGTGCAACCCCTGCCAACGGGGCACACGACCTCATCGAGGCGTGGCAGGTCTCCGGTCGCCCGCTGGCCATCGTGAGCAACAACAGTGCCGCAGCGATCAGCGTCTATCTCGACCTCTACAACCTCCGGCCCGCCGTCGACACCGTGCAGGCAAGAACCAGCTCCGACGCTGGATTGCTCAAGCCGAGTCCACATCTACTTCGCCAGGCAATCGCGACGCTCGACGTCTCCCCGGGCGATTGCGTGTTCGTCGGCGATTCGGTGACCGATATCCAGGCCGCCCACGCCGCAGGCGTCCGGGTCATCGGCTACGCCAACAAGCCCGGCAAGCGCGCCAAGTTCACCACCGCCGAGGCCGACGCCATCACCGAGACCTTGGCCAGCCTGGTCCCTGTCTCGTGAAAGTCCCCGCGGAACTCGCCCGCTCCGTCCGCGCCCGCTGGCCTGACCGCGCCGACCCATGGCTTACCGCCGTCGAGCCCGAGTTAGCCGACCTCTGCCGTCGTCATTCCGCTACGCCCCAACGCGTCTTACCCGCTCGATACGCGTTAGTCGTCGCAGCCAAGACCGCAGACCGAACTCTCATCCTGCGCGCGAGCACCGACCCGGACGCAGCAGCTCAAGCCACAGTCTCGGCGGAGTTAGCACAACTCGGCATCGGCCCCGCTATCCACACCGTGACCGCCACCGACACCGGTACGTGGACCGTGATGGATCATGTCATCCCCGGAACACCACTCGCCGACGCCGACCCGGCCACGGTCACCCTCGACGAGCTGACCGCTCCGCTACGCGCGATAGCCGCAGCACCAGCGCCCGCCGATGACCTGCCACACCTCGCTGACTGGCTTCACCAACGCCTGATAGACGACAACCTCACCGACCTCCCGCCCGGCGAAACCGCCGCGCCGCTTCCCGAGCGCAAGCGCGCACTCGACGTGCTCGACGAACTGGCCACCGACACGCGCCCGAGTCTGTGCCACGGCGACCCCTCACCGTGGAACGTCCTCCGTGGTTCCGACGGCCGATGGCTGCTCATCGACCCGCGCGGCTTACACGGTGAAGTCGAGTACGACGCGGCCGTCATGGCCATCAAGATCTCTGCGGCCGTGCCGTCAGTACCAGATATGGCCGTTGTTGTAGCGGACGCCGCCGAACTCGATTGTGATCGCGTCCGCGCCTGGACCACCATTGCCCGAGCGGCCCGAGTCTGATTGCGGGATGTGTTGCAGCTCCGTCGAGTCGACGGGATGACCGAAGAGGCTCGCTAGGCGGTCCGAAGGTTGGAACTCGAAGGGGGCTGTACGGCTAGCCGGTTTGTGACTACCGTGCGAAGGCCCCGCAGTCCGAGGTGTCGCAAGCACTTCGGAACGCGGGGCCTTCTCACATCAGTAGGTGATGCGACCGCCTCCCGCCTGGTTAATGATCAACTGGGCGGCATGAACAGCGTCGACCTTGTTCCGGTAGCGCTCGCTCGTCGCCAGCGTATTTCCGTTGCTGGAAATGATGTTGAAGTACCACTGGCCATAGCTTGGTTCGATCTTGAAAACCACAGGTTTCTCCGGATGTTGATCTGTATACGCATCGTGTTCGGTGCGCTGCCTCAGCTTGACTTGCATCGGAAAGTTGCGCAAGCACCACACGGCCGACCGCAGCACAACATGTAGGGGTGTCGCAGTCATAAATATGCGATATTTAGTGACCGTAAGGCTGACTACCAATGAGTACCGTGCACGGATAGACGCGAAAAGTAATCTTACAACGTTGTCATTCGCTTACCCTAAGCTAAAAAAATCGACCCAGTGTTCGGGTCAAAGTTCACTCTAATGGGGGTGTTCGAGTGTTTGGCGACGGGGGATGGGCGGTGTCCAAAGGGCGCTAACGATCGGCCCGTTCTGAGTGTTTGCGCGCTTCAGGTCATGGAAAGCTGCCGAATTTGGCTCTATGGGATCAAGGCGCCGCCGTCGGCGGCGCGCACGTCACCGCCCGTACGGCGCGCCCGCCCGAGTGCGACACGCCGCCCCCCGCTCCGCTCTGGGCGACGCGCCGCCGGACGCGCCCGCCGACAGGCAGCACCGCACAGCGCGCCACCGACGACGACGGAGATTCATCGACCAAGACGGCACAACCGCCCGACCCACCAAGCCGCGGAGCAGTGGCCACCAGGGGGTCCCTCGCTTCTCAGCGTCTTACGCCGAGCCGCCCGTATCAAGGCGGGAAAGAGTGCCTTGACACGACCGACTCAGCGCAAGGCACAGCAGGGGCGAGGGAAACGGCAGCGAACAGGCACCGAACAACTCAACCGCCGTCGTCGACCAGCCAGGAGGACCAGCGATGAAGCAGCCAAGCCACCAGCTCAGCCCGAACCAGCTCGCACTGTGGAGCCGCTTCGAGCTGACAGAGGTCCAGACCCGCCGTGCAACCCACGTGCGACTAGCGACGGCCAACGGCGGTCAACCAAGGTCAACATCGGCCAGGCTCATGATCCACCCAGGAACAGAAAAAACCGCCCTGACCTGGGTCGGGGCGGCTTCTACGCGGGTGGCCAGGGCCGGGGTCGAACCGGCGACCTTCCGCTTTTCAGGCGGACGCTCGTACCAACTGAGCTACCTGGCCGGGAACGCCGGCAAGGAGCCGAACGATCTTGCGACCCTGACGGGACTCGAACCCGCGACCTTCGCCGTGACAGGGCGACGCGCTAACCAACTGCGCCACAGGGCCTTGCAACTTCATCGAAATGAAGGGTACTACGTACTCCCAACGGGATTCGAACCCGCGTTGCCGCCTTGAAAGGGCGGAGTCCTAGGCCGCTGGACGATGGGAGCTCGGCCGGTTTCGGCGAACCGACCGACCGCGCTCTCAGGTCCCCCCGGGAGCGATTACAAGCATAGGGCACGTCGCAGCCGCCCTGCACAGGGGGTTCCTTAAGCGCACCGCAGGGCTGGGACCTGCGGGAACAGCACCCATCATGCCGTAACGGCCACAAGTTCGCCCAGTGCGGCCACGCGCGTCGCGAGTTCGTCGCGTTCGGCTTCCGTCAGCAGCGCCTCCAGTAGCTCGGCGACGCGTTCGTCGGTCAGTCGCTCGGCGGCGCGCCAGCGGTCCACCAGATCCGGCTTCGCCGACGCGGAAGCGATCAGCGCGTCGGCATCCTCGGCGGACCACGCCGTTCGCAGCAGCCGCTCGCGACCGCCTTCCGGGTCGGCGAGCACGGCCTCCGGGATCGTGAGCCCCGACGCGCGCAAGGCGGCGAAGTGCAGGCCGCCGCGTAGCTCGCGGAACACCATCAGCGCGAATCCGAGCCGTTCGGCCGCTCCTTCCGGCCGCTCGGCGGACTGCCAGCCCGCGAACAGCGCAAGGCCGCTCGCGTCGGCGCCGTCCACCAAACGGAACAGAAGATCCGCGAGCCGTCCCGATTCGGATACACCCGAAAGATGGCCACGGGACCAGCGAGCCGATGACTCGGTGTAGGCACGCACTGCATCGGGTGCCGACAGGGCTTCGATCGCGGGCGGCAGCGCGAGTTCGAAAAGCCAGTGCGGGAAGATCCCGAACAGCTCCGCGACCACCTTCGGCGGCGCGTCCCCGAGCACCGCCGAGCGCCCGCGGAGGTACAGCGTCCGCGGCGGCAAGCCCGTCTCGGTCTCCACCTCCGCCAGCTCCGGCGAGGTCATGAACTGCCCGCCCAGCACCTGCACCACTGGTCGGATCCGGTGCGCCAGCTCGATCGTCCCGTCGCTCGTGACCATGTCAGCTCCTTTCGTCCCAGGAACCGTAACACTGTTACGAAACGCCCGCCAGAAACCGCACGGATTCGTAAAACACTTTCAGGAACCCGCCGCAAGCAGCGGGTTTCCCACCAAGAAGACCGTCAGACCCGCCGGGTCACCGCTGCACCGGCGCCTGGCCGTCGTCGTCCAGCGTCAGCCCGAGCATGTCCAGCAACATCACACAGTCCTCCACCCCGAGTGCGCCATTCGCCACCGCAAGACGCGCACGCCGGACCTGATCATCCGACACCCGCTGAGTGTCGGAACCACCACTGCGCTGCGCCGGCAACCCACCGGCGAACGTCGCGCTCCCCCCATCGGCACCTTCGTACCGGAGGAGGAACTGCCGCACTTCCGCAGACCCGCCCATTGCCCCTCCATCGGCTCACAACGACCTGGCCGCGAGGCTAACCAGCGCCGGCCGCCACACACAGCCCCCCGGAGAGTGAACCTGAGGCCACACTCCGCTCAACGCTGCGCAACCAGCACGACAGGAGAACCCCGGACCCGCAAATGAACAACAGACCACGACGGAGTGGACACCAGCAACGGAATTTTCCCGGCTTCCACTCGCCCAACCCCGGAAGTCGTGCAACACTAGAGGTGCTGACACACCCCCGGTCAGCGCCTGTGGAGATCCCCTCCGACCCCCGCGTTCCTCCCCCTGGCGCGGGGGTCTCTCCATGTCTGGTCGGGCTCGTTCCTCGCCCTCCCAGACGGTCCCCCGCGCGTATTACCCGGGGGGCCGAGCCCCCCGGACCCCCACGGTGCGGTCGGTTCCTGAACCAGCGTGGTCACCGTTGTTCGCCTAGGGCCTGGCGGCTCTGGCGAGCCCAGGCACCTTGATCGTGTTTGTCGGCCTATTCGCTCGGTTTTGTTGTTTGTGGTTGCTAAGGGTTAGGGCAGAGGGGTGGGTGGGTTGGGCTGAGCGGGGGGTGGTTGGGCTGATTGTGTTACGGCGTTTGGTGTGTTGTGGCTCACAGTGGTTGGGTTTCCGAGACCTCGCCGTTATCGTTGCGGCGTGCCTCTTCCATCCTTTGGTCGTCTCGGGACCCGCACCAACCTCAAGGCCGTGTCGTCCGGTCGTCATCGCGACGGCACCAAGGCCGCACCCGCCGAGGAGGTCGGCGAGGAGGACAAGGAGCTCACCAGCTACCTCGCCGCACTCGCGCCGGAGTCCGCCCCGGAAACCACGGGCAGCGGCAAGCGCTTCGGCGAGGCGCAGGTCTACCAGCTGCGCATGAACCTCATCGCCAGCCAGCAGCTCAAGGACATCGCCGGCGAGCGCAACATCTCACCGCAGGCACTCGCCCAGGAGTGGATCCTCGAGCGGCTCTCCTGGGAGAGCCAGGCCGCGTCCGCGCAGGACCACCGACAGTCCGACGTCGACGCCGCCCTCACCGACGAGTTCCACTTCCCCGCCGGCGCCTTCGACGAGCCCGTGGCGGGCAGGCGCTGACGCGCGCAAGACACAGCAACACCAAAGAAAAGGCCCCCGGTGCGGACACCGGGGGCCTTTTCTCAGGCCTGGATAACGCCGAGGGCCTGACTCAGATCGGG
Source organism: Amycolatopsis sp. NPDC059027 (assembly GCF_042739735.1). NCBI lineage: Bacteria > Bacillati > Actinomycetota > Actinomycetes > Pseudonocardiales > Pseudonocardiaceae > Amycolatopsis > Amycolatopsis sp. NPDC059027. The sequence goes on from NZ_JBHYIK010000078.1 coordinate 14,445, forward strand.
CGGACCTTCTGCGCCTGCGGGCCCTTCTGCCCCTGGCCGACTTCGAACTCCACTCGCTGGTTCTCCTCGAGAGTGCGGAAACCGCGCCCATCGATCTCCGAGTAGTGAACGAAAACGTCGCCTTCGCCGCCGTCCTGCGCGATGAAGCCGAAGCCCTTCTCCGCGTTGAACCACTTCACAGTGCCTTGCGCCACCGCTGTACTCCTCGTTACAGATTCCGCTTCGAATGCCACCGAAGCGGCACCCCGACCGTCCCGGGCGGTTCCAACGAGACGAGCGAAGAGCGTGTCGGCTCCGCGGCTCGCGTCAGAAGTTCCGCGAGTGTGAAGCCACTAACACGCAAAACGACGGCCTGAGAGCAGCCTACCGGGATCTGGCCAAATCTGAACCCCGTGATCGAGCGGATGGACCAACGGTTCCCGCAGCGACCGGGCCCTCGTACCGCGCACGACTGATCTTGTCGGCGGTACCGGCTAGTCTGGACGTCGCACACCGAAGCCGGTGATCACCGGATACGGCACGGAGTCGGTCATGTCTTGTGCGTGAAGGAATTCTTGCCGATTGTGACACTCGTCACTTCGCAGGGGATCAACGTCCGGACTGATCCAGGCGTCTCGGTGGTTGGGGCAGCAAAGGGGAGATTGGGGATCGGTGTGACATTCAGGAACTCCGCGCACCGTCGAGTGGCGGGCGCGGTGCTGGGGCTCGTCGCGGTGCTGACGCTCGGGGCGTGCAGCGATGGATCCGCGGTGTCGGCCAGCGGCACCACCGGCGGGGGCCCGACGCAGTCCGCGCCCGCCGCGCTGCCGGCGAAGGTGACGGTGCAACCCACGGCGGGCGCGCAGGATGTCCCGCCCGGCGAACCGGTCACCGTCAGCGTCACCGACGGCACCCTCGATTCGGTCGTCCTGACCAACCCGGACGGCAAACAGGTCGCGGGACAGGCGGCTCCGGACAAGAAGAGCTGGAAGACCACCGAGGAACTCGGCTTCGGCAAGACCTACACGTGGTCCGGCCAGGCCATCGGTGCCGACGGCAAGCCGGCACCGATCAGCGGCGCCTTCACGACGGTCAAACCGAGGCGGCAGATGTCGGGCAGCCTCAACGTCGGCGACGGCCAGACCTACGGCATCGCCATGCCCATCACGTTGACCTTCCCCAGCCGCGTCACCGACAAGGCTTCGGTCGAGAAGGCGCTTTCCGTGGAGACCACGCCGAAGACCGAGGGCTCGTGGGCGTGGGTCGAGGGCGACACCTCGGTGCACTGGCGGCCGAAGGAGTACTTCAAGCCCGACACCGAGGTGAAGGTCAACGCCAAGATCTACGGCGTCAAGATGGGCGAGGGCGTCTACGGCCAGCAGGACGTCTCCGCCAGCTTCAAGATCGGGCGTTCCCAGGTCGTCAAGGGCGATCCCCGGACCCACCGGATGCAGGTCATCCGGGACGGCCAGCAGATCGCCGACTACCCGGTCAGCTACGGGCTCGACTCCGACCCCGGCCGGGTCACCAACAGCGGCGTCCACGTCGTGATGTCCAAGCACGCGACGTACTCGATGAGCAACCCGCGCTACGGCTACACCGACGTGAACGTGCCGTGGGCGGTGCGGATCTCCAACAACGGCGAGTTCATCCACGGCCTCGCCTCGTCGATGTGGGCGCAGGGCAAGCAGAACATCTCGCACGGCTGCCTGAACCTGTCGCCGGCGAACGCCAAGGAGTACTACGACGGCGTGCTCCCCGGCGACCCGGTCGAGATCGTGGGCAGCACCCAGCAGCTCGGTCCCAAGGACGGCGACTACAGCGACTGGACCTACAACTGGGCCGACTGGCAGAAGCTGTCGGCGCTCGCGAGCTGAACATCCGGCGAACAGCGGGCGGCCAGGATTCCCCACGGGTTTCCTGGCCGTTCGTGTCTCCGCCGGAAATTCGATGCAACCCCGGGGAACCGCGGCGGCATGACTTACCGCGAAGGGCGCCGCTGATCCGGTGCGGCGCCAGTACCGAGGAGTTCGACTTGCGTATTCGTATGGCCTTGACCGTAGGTGCCCTGCTGCTGGCCGGTGGCGCCGCCACCGCCGGGACCGCGCTGGCGACCGACGAGCCGACCACCGCCCCGGGCCCCCCCCCCCCCCGCGGCCCCCCCCCCCCCCCCCCCCCCCCCCCGCCCCCCCCCCGCCCCCCCCCCCCGACCGCCACCGAGGCCCCCGCCCCGGCGCCCGCAGCCACCGACCGGCAGACGAGCAAGGCCCCGGCCGCGGCCCCCGGCGCGCCCAGGCAGACCAGCAAGCCGGGCGAAGCCCGCGTGCCCACGGCGATTCCGGCGGGGCCGATCGGCGCCACCTGGCTGCCCGCCATCGGGGAGGTCAAGTAACCCGGTGACACCTCGCTCTCGTCCGGAGGACCGGGCGGGCTCGCCGTGGGACGGCGAGTTCGCCCGGTACTTCGGCGAGCGCGCGCACAGCCTGCGGGCCACGGCATATCTGCTCTGCGGCGACTGGCACCAGGCCGAGGACCTCACCCAGGCCGCGCTGCTGAAGCTGTACCTGGCGTGGCCGCGGCTGGCGCGGCACGACACGCTGGACGCCTACGCTCGCAAGGTCGTGCTGCGCACGTTCCTCGCCGAGCACCGCAAGGTCCGGTGGAAACGGGAGCGGCTCACCGGAGAACTACCCGAGGTCCCGGTCGAGCGGACCGGGACCGAGCAGGACGAACTGGTGCGGCACGCACTGGGTGTCCTGGCGCCGAGACAACGCGCCGTGCTGGTGCTGCGGTACTTCGACGACCTGGGCGTCGAGGAGACGGCCAAGGCGCTCGGCTGCAGCACCGGCACGGTGAAGAGCCAGGCGGCACGCGCACTGGCGACCCTGCGGAAACGGCTCGGCCCGCATTTCGAGTCGCTGTCGTTCAGCACCAGCGGTCTGGAAGGGAGGTGACGAGATGGACGAGAACGACGACATCAGGACCGTGCTCTCCTCGGCGGCGAGCGGACCGCCGATGCGCTTCGACGCGGCCGACGTCATCGCGCGCGGCGGGCGGATCCGGCGGCGCCGCAAGCGCTGGGCGATGGCGGGCAGTTCCGCCGCGACGGCGGTGATCCTCGTGGTGGCCGGGTTCATGGCCGGTCACCACCTCGGCGCCGATCCGGCGCCGATCCAGCCCGCCGGTCCTGGTCTTTCCACGGTCCCGTCCTCCCCCTCGTCCCCCGTCCCCGCGCCCGAGCAGGCCACCTCACCCGAGAGGCAGTCCGTGCCGGAACAACCGAACGTCGGGACCGCCACGCCGGGAGCACCTGGCACCAGCGTTCCCAAGACCTCCCAACGGCTTCCGGGACCGACGCCGACGAGGCAGGTGCCGGGGAGCGCACCGGTGCCGACCGCGGCGCCGGGCACCGAACGCACCACTCGTTGAAGCGCGGAAACCGCTGATTCACCGGCGTTTCACGCGCGCGTGAGGCTGTGGCCGAGATCACCGTTTGAAGCGGCCCCACCGTGAAATACCTGGGCTTACGGTGGCGATATGCCCTGTGGCGGCACGTTCCGCCGCCGACAAACTGCTCAGCCGGCTCCCCTTTCGCCGGCCCGAGAATCCGAGGAGGAAGCCATGGTCTTCGTTGCCCTGTTGATCGAAACCGGTGTCGCAGTAACGGTTGCGAGTGCGCTGGCCGTCTGGTCGCAGAAGCGCTTCGCTCCTCGCGTCGAGGTGGCCGAAGCCACCCGCTGACACCGACCTACGCGAAGTGCCCCCGTCCACAATGGACGGGGGCACTTCCGCGTTCGGCGGGCGCCGGTGTCAGTTCTTGGCACCGACCAGTGAGCCACCCGTGTCCGCGGTGTCGATCTGCTCGATCGGCACCTGGGACGTCTCCGGGATCTTGAGGATCGGCACGATCGCGATCAACGCCGCGGCTATGAGGTAGTACGCGGGCCAGTCGTTGTTACCGGTGGTCTTGATCAGCGCGGTCACGATGACACCGCAGGTACCACCGAAGATCGACGTCGAGATGTTGTAGCCGATCGCGAACGAGCCGTACCGCACGCGGGTCGGGAACATCGCCGGGAACGTCGAGCCGATCACCGCCAGCATGAACACCAGCAGCACCGCCACGATCAGGAAGCCGACGACCAGCCACAGGATGCTGCCCGACTGCATCAGCTTGATCGACGGCCAGCTCAGCACCGCGAACCCGATCGCCGCCGTGAGCAGCAGCGGTTTCCGCCCGATCCGGTCGGACAGCGCGCCGAGCGGGAGGATGATCGCCATCTGCACCAGCTCCACCCCGATGATGATCAGCGTCGAGGTGTTGTCGTTGATCTTGAGCGTGTCGGTGAAGTACGTCGGCATCGTCGTCAAGAGCATGTAGTCGGCGATGTTGAGCAGGAGCACGATCCCGATGAGGTTCAGGATCATCCGCCAGTTGCGGGTCAGCGTCTCCCGCAGCGGCGCCTTCTCCGGCTTCTTCCCGGTCGCCTCCAGCCTGCGGAACTCCGGCGTGTCCTCCAGCTTCGACCGCAGGTAGAGACCGATCAGGCCCAGCGGGAGCGCCACGAAGAACGGGATCCGCCAGCCCCAGGACTCGACCTGTTCGTGCGAGAGCGACAGGGTCACGGCCAGCACGACCACGTTGCCCAGCACGTACCCGCCGAGCGTGCCCATCTCCAGGAAGCTGCCGAAGAACCCCCGGCGTTTGGTCGGCGCGTACTCGGCGATGAACGTCGCCGCCCCGCCGTACTCGCCACCAGTGGAGAAGCCCTGGATCAGCCGCAGCAGCAGGACGGCGACCGGGGCCGCGATGCCGATGCTGTACGGGCCCGCGTAGGTCGGCAGGCAGCCGACCAGGAACGTGCACCCGGACATCAGCAGGATCGTGATCGCCAGGACCTTCTGCCTGCCGAGCTTGTCCCCCAGCGGCCCGAAGAACGCGCCGCCGAACGGGCGGACGATGAAGCCGACCGCGACGAGCGCGAGCGACTTCAGCACCGCGTTACCCTCGCCGGGGAAGAACACCGTGCCGATGCTGGTGGCGATCGCCCCCGAGGTGAAGACGCCGTAGTCGTACCACTCCGTCGCGTTCCCCATCGCGGACGCGATGACCGCCCGCCTGACCGTTCTCTGGTCCACCTCCGGCTTTTGCGCTACTGCGTCACTCATCCCCGCGACGACCTCCTCCGCGTGCAACGGTTTCTTTCGAGCTCATCGACCCAGTCTTGCGTGACGGAGCCGTCTCGGCAGAACGAATCGGAAATGATCTACGGTTCGGCAATTTCCGACTACGGAGCGCTCACGGTGCAGGCCGACGGCGCGTGGGTCGCGTGCGGCGCGTAACCACTGTCGAGTTAACGTCAGTCCATGAGTCGTGTTTCTCAACCCTGGCCGCCGGTGCCGGTGGAGCCCGCCGAGGCCCATCCGAAGGCACCGCCCGCCGGCACGGAGCTGGGTGTGCACTTCGGCGAGTGCTTCGGCTGCGGCGACGAGGTGGAATCCGGTCTGCACCTGCGGTCGCGGGTCGGCGAGGGGCAGACGGTGCACTCGAAGTTCACCGTGACCGCCGCGCACCAGGGCGCGCCGGGCCTCGCCCACGGCGGGCTGCTGGCCTGCGCGTTCGACGAGGCCCTCGGCTCGACGGTCGGGAACCTGCTGCGCAGGCCCGCGGTAACCGGGAAGCTCGAGACCGACTTCCGGCGGCCGGTGCCGGTCGGATCGACGCTGTACATCTCGACGCGGCTCGACGGCATCGCCGGTCGCAAGATCTACGTCAGCGCCAACGGGCGTCTCGACGCCGAAGACGGGCCGATCGCGGTCAGCGCGCGAGCGTTGTTCGTCGTCGTCGGCTTCGACCACTTCAGCACCCACGGCGACCCGCAGGCGCTGGAGAAACTGGCCGCCGCCCACGAGAAGGCCAAGCGCGCCCGCGAAGAGCGCGACTGGGAGATCAACCCCTGACCGGCCTTCGCGGGCTGAAGTCCGGAGGACGCGCGGCCGCCCTCCGGACCGTTACCCCCGGTCAGCCGAACTGGCCGACCTGGTAGTTCCCCGCCGGCTGCCGCGTGATGACGTTCAGCCGGTTGAAGGTGTTGATGACGGCGATCAGCGACACCAGGGCGACGAGCTGGTCCTCGTCGTAGTGCTTGGCCGCGTTCGCCCACACCTCGTCGCCGACCCCGCCCGCCGTGTCCGCGATGCGGGTGCCCTCCTCGGTCAGCTCCAGCGCCGCGCGCTCGGCCTCGGTGAAGACCGTGGCCTCCCGCCAGGCCGCGATCAGGTTGAGCCGCACCGCGGTCTCACCCGCGGCGGTGGCCTCCTTGGTGTGCATGTCGAGGCACATGCCGCAGCCGTTGATCTGGCTCGCCCGGATCTTCACGAGTTCCTGCGTCGCGGCGGGCAGTGCCGAGTCCGTGACCACCTTGCCCGCCGAGGCGATGTACTTCAGGAACTTGCCGGCGGCCGGGTTACCGAAGACGTTCAACCGAGCTTCCATGATGCGCTGCTCCCAGTGCTGTTGTCGTTGGTTACACAGCACTGACGGAAGGACCCGGCCCGGTGTGACAGCGCCGGGTATGACCTACGTCTCGCACCCGACGACGGCGGTCACGCCGGTGTGGCGTCGCGAATGGCGCATCGCCGACGTTCAACGCCGTGAATGGCGCATTCGCGACGTCACCTTAGGTCAGGGTCCTCGGGCGGATGGCGTTGGCGCGGTCGACCAGGTCGACGCGTTCCTTCGTGGTCCCCGCCAGCCGGGCCAGCGTGCGGTAGCAGCGCTCCAGGCCGAAGCGCAGGTCCCGCTCCTCCAGCGCGCAGCCCAGCACCCGCGCGCCCGCCGACGCGCCGGTCTGGCCCGGCGCCCGCAGCCAGTCGTGCGCGGACTCCAGGACCTCGGCGGACAGGCGCGTGCGGCGCTCGGCGTCCAGGTTCAGCCGTTCGAGCCTGCCTGAGGCGTCGACGAGGTCGCGCTCGGAGACACCGGCGGGCTCCTTGCCGCCGCCGTTGACCCTGGTCTTGATCTTGATGGCTGCGACCTGCGCGTCGACGTAGTGCGTCGACGACTGCGGCACCGCTTCGAGGACCTCGATCGCGCTCGCCCGCGCGCCCTGCGCCAGGTACACCCTGGCGAGCCCGAATGCGGCGCTGACGTACGAACGGTCCGTTCGCCACACCAGCTCGTAGAACCGCGCGGCGCCGAAGTAGTCGCCGACGCCCTCGGCGCTGACGGCCAGTGCCAGCTTCGGCGCGATCTCGCCGGGCAGGTCGTCGTACACCGCGTCGAAGGCGACGTGCGCGACGCGCGGACGCCCGCCGGCCAGCTCGATGAGGCCGCGGTACCAGTCGATCCGCCAGTCGTGCGGGAAACCGGCCCTGATCGCCAGGTACTGCGCGGCCTGCAGCTGCCGCTGCGCCTCGACCAGCTCGCCCAGCTCGATCCGCGCCCGCACGATGCGCAGCCGGACCTCGATGGATTCGCGCGGCGCGCCGGCCAGTGCCTCGATCGCGCCCTTCGGGTCGAGCGCGGTGGTCGTGGCCAGCACACCCGCCGCCGGGTCGTCCGTGTCGACCTGCGGGAGCGGCAGGCCGGAGACCACCTCGACCGGCTCGGGCAACGGCACGCTCGCGCCCGGTTCCGGGACGACCATGTCCACCCCGAACGTGCGGCTCTCCGGCCCGAACACGGTCGACGCGCCGGGCCGCGGCTTCCCGGTGCCCATCGCCATGATCTCGCGCAGGACGCCGGTCAGCTGATCGGCCATCTCCTCGGCGGAGACGAACCGCCGTTCCGGGTCGGCGTGCGTCGCGCGCTTGAGGAAGCGGTGATACGAACCGAACAACGCGAACAGCGGGACCACGTCGGGCCCGGGCAGCGTCGCCTTGTACTTCGTCGTGTAGCCGACGAACTCGAAGCTCAGCACGGCCAGCGTCCGGCCGACCGTGTACAGGTCCGAGGCGACCGACGCGCCCTGCTTCGCCAGCTCGGGCGCGCTGTAGCCGGTGGTGAAGAACAGCGGGCTCTCGTAGTCGTCCATCCGGCGCACCGCGCCGAGGTCGATCAGCTTCAGCTGCTCGTGGGTCTGGATGACGTTGTCCGGCTTCAGGTCGCAGTACAACAGGTTCTGCGAGTGCAGGTAGCCGATGGCGGGGAGGATCTCCAGGCCGTACGCGATGACCTGGCCGATCGGCAGCGGCTCCGGCCGCTTGGTCTCGCGGTGGTGGGCGAGCGCGAGCTGGCGCAGCGACTGGCCGCCGACGTACTCCATCACGATGTAGCCGACGGAGTTCCCGGTCTGCGGATCCGGGTGCTGCACGAAGTTGTGGATCTTGACGATGTTCGGGTGCTCGACCTCGGCCAGGAACCGTTCCTCGTTGGCCGCGGCGGCCATCGCGGTCGCGTCACCGGTGTCGATCAGTCCTTTGAGGACGACCCAGCGGTCGCTGACGTTGTGGTCCTGCGCGAGGTAGATCCAGCCGAGGCCGCCGTAGGCGAGCGCGCCGAGCACCTCGTACTGGCCACCGACCAGCTCGTGCGGTTTCAGCTTGGGAATGAAGGAGAACGGCGCGCCGCAGTTGGCACAGGTGCCCTCGGGTGAACCGGGCTCGCCGTCCTTGCCGCGGCCGACCTTGGCGTTGCAGCTGCCGCAGAAGCGTTTCTCCTCCGACACGACCGGGTTCTCGAGCACCGCCGTCGACGGGTCGCGGTAGGGCACCGGCGGCACCTCGACCAGACCGGCGCCGAGCCTGCCGCGCCGGGACCGCCGCGACGTCCGCGAGGACGTCCGGCGCGAGGTCGCGGGGAACGCGCCACCGCCCGAACCACTGCCGGTCCCGGTGCCCGTGCCGGTTCCCGTCCCGGTGCCGCGGCTCCCGGTCCCGTGTCCCTCGCTGGACCGCTCGGGCAGGACGCTCTCGGTGCCGGGGTCCGGCAAGGGCTCCGCGCCGGCGTCGACGCGCGGCGCGGGCGGCATGATGCTCTGCGTTTCCGGCGTCGGCGCGGCGAGCACACTCGTCGGCTGCGCGACGCTCGCGACGGGACGCACCGCCTGGGTCGGCTGGGCGACCGGGTTCAGCTCACCCGGCGGCCTGGTCGGATCGTCCGCACCGGAGGCCACCGGGGACGGCGGTTGCCGGGGCGGACGCGGCGGCTGGGCCTGCGGCTGGCCACGCGGCGGAGTGGGCGGACGCCGCACGGGCGCGTGGAAGACGGTCTCCGCGTCGCCGCCGGACGGCCGCCTTTCGGGCTTCTCCTCCGGCGTTCCGTCGAGACGGCCCGAGATGGACGGCTCCGGGGTGTCCCAGCGCACCGGCGGGGGCGGCGTCCAGCCCGGGGTACCGGCGGGCTCGACGGGCTGGGCACGCTCCTCCGGTTCGTCCGGTGCCGCGTGCCGGGGACGGCGTGGTTCCTCCGACACTGCTACCTCCCGTTTTCACCGCGACGAAGTCCGCCATCGATCCTAGTGGGGCACGAACGGTCCAGCGGTGCCCGCCGTGCGCGCGAACGGACCGTTCGCGACGTTGATCGTCCCGAACGGAGCATTCGCGACGCACCGCCAACCGCCGCTCGCTGAAAAGTTCCGGGGCCATGGGGGTTGCCATGTGCTGCAGACGCCTTTGGTACGGCTGGCCGGAGTGCGACAAGGGCGTCCCTCGGGACGGCACGCGCGGTCACTGGTACTGCGCGGCGGGCGGGCTCGCCGCGCCGAGCGGCTTGCCGACCCAGGCGTCGTAGCTCTTCTGCCAGTCGCCCCTGCGCACGTTCTCCAGCACCGCGTTGACGAACCGCACCATGTCGTCGTTTTCCTTCGGGATGCCGATGCCGTAGTTCTCCGTCGTGAACCGCGGTCCCTTGACCTCGATCCGCTGCGGATCCTGCGCGGCCATCCCGGCGAGGATCGTGTCGTCGGTCGACACGGCGTCCACCTGACCCTGCTGAAGCATCACCAGACAGTCGGACCAGTTGTCCACCGACACCGGCACGACCTTCGCCGGGTCGGTCGTGATCTTCGTCAGCGGTGTCGACTTCTTCGCCGCGCAGACGCGTTTGCCCGACAGATCGGCGAGTGTGTCGGCCTTCGCCTCCTTCGGCGCCAGGATCCGCTGGCCCGCCACGTAGTACACCGACGAGAAGTTGACCTTCTTCTTGCGCGCGCAGGTGATGCTGTAGGTCCGCACGACGATGTCGACCTCGTGGTTGATCAGCACGTCCTCGCGCTGGCCCGAGGTGATCGCACGGAACTGCACCTTGCCCTGATGGCTGCCGAAGATCGCGTCGGCGACCTCGTTGACCATGTCGATGTCGAAGCCTTCGAGGTTGCCGCTCACCGGATTGCGCGAACCGAACAGGTACGTCGTCTGGTCGACCCCGGCGATGAGCTTCCCGCGTTCCTTGATCTTCGCCATGGTCGATCCGGCCGAGATCGCCGTGCCCCCGGTCGGCGCGAGACTGGCCAATGGGTTGCAGCTGGTGTCCGACGACCCGCCCGCCCCCGTCTCGCCGCCGGCCACGTGCGCGGGCGGCGGCCAGGCGGCCTCGCTGACCGGGGCCGGATCCATCGGCTTGCCCGCGCTCCCGCAGGCCGACAACGACCCAGCCAGCACCGCGACCGCGGCGAGCACACCCGCCCGCACGACATTCCGCTTCCTCACCGGTACTCCCTCAGCCGTTCCCGGATCCCCATCGTCGCACCGGCCGCGGCCACCACGGCCAGCACCGCGAGGCCGGGTGCCAGCAGGGTGAGCGCGCGGTCGCCCGCCCGTGTGTCGTCGAGGAACGCCTGGCGTCCCACGTTGATCGCGGCCTGCAGGCTGTCGTCGAGCCGCTGGAACGCCGGGGCCGCACCGTTCTGCCGGTCGTGACGGATGGCGAGGTCGACGGCGTCGGAGTACTGGCCGTCGTCGTCGAAGCGCCGCACTTCCTTGTGTGCCTTCAGCCAGTCGGCCGCCGCCCGCCCGGCTTCGTCGATCTTGCCCGTGGCGTCACCACCGTTCGCGAGGCCACGGGCCTCGCCGAGCAGGCCGCTCCTGCCGTCCTGGCCGACGAGCTGGACGGCGAGCCCGGCGAAGTCCTTTTCGTACCCGCCGCCGTCGCCGCGCGCGACCAGCGTCAGCGTCTCGTCGGCGCGGCCCTGCAGCGCGGTGATCCGCGTCCGCACCAGCGCGTCGACCTGACGGGAACCGTTGTCCTGGCCGTTCCCGACGAACACGCCCTGGACGACCAGCGCCGCCGCGCCCCACAGCAGCGAGACCCCGACGCACACGGTCGCGACCACGAGGCCGACGTTCAGCAGGCGGTTGGTCCGCCGGGTCAGATGCACCTGGGTGACGATCAGCGCGGCGAGCAGCGCCAGCACCAGCAGGGTCGCCAGCCACGGGAACCCGGTCGCGTCGTCCTGCTCGTCGGCCAGGCGGGCGGTGTCGACCTTGTAGAGCTCCTGCGCGGCGGGCAGCAGCTTCGTCCGCATCAGCTCGGACGCTTCGCGCAGATAGGACGCGCCGGCCGGGAAACCCTGCCGGTTGTTCGCCCGCGCGGTCTCGACGAGTCCGGTGTAGACCGGGAGCCGCTGGCTGAGCACGTCGACCTGGGCGGCCGCCTCGGTGACGTCCGCGGAGTCCGACGCCGCCTTCGCCAGCGCCGCGCCCGCCTCGGCGACGTCCCGTTCGTACCGCTGACGCAGCTCGGGCGGCTCGACGCCGGTGGAAAGGAACGCGCTCGCCGCGGTGGCGTCCGCGTCCGAAAGCGCGCGGTAGACCTGCTGTGCCGCGGCTGCCAGGGGTTCACGGTGCTCGATGAGACCGTTGATCGTGTTCTTGCGCCCCTGCACGGACAACGTCGCGACGAGACCGGCCAGCAGGGAGAGCAGCACCAGCCCGACGGCGATCACGGTCAGCCTGCCGGGGGTGGTCGCGGCGGACCGGGTGACCGCGCGCACCGCCTGCCCCGGCAGTTCGAGCAGACCGGCGATTCCGCCGCGGCCTTCTTCGGGCGGTGGAGCGCCGGGGCCGCCCGGCGGCGCGGGCTGCGTCGCGGTCGTCGTCATCGCCGTTCCTCCCCAAGTCCTACCTGACCGTGGTCACCTTAGCCGCAGGGCATGGGCGCGGTCCCCAACCCGCTCGAAGCGCGGCGCGGGGAGCGCACTGTCCACAACGGACTGGACACCCGGTTCGGCCGATCGGGTCGAACGCCAGAGCGAGCGACGCGGGGAGCGTGCCGTCGGCAGCCGAGCGCGTCGCCATCATGCGCGGTATCAAGGCAGGAACCGTTCGGCTGTCTCGCGCGCCACCCGGGCCCTGGCCCGAGCGGCCTCGGCCAGGCGCCGGTCCGCCGCGCCGTCCGAATCCTCCTGGGCGAGCCGATCATGATGGTCCGCGAAGGACTCCTCCACCTCGGCCAGCTCGCGGGCCGTCGCGACGAGCTGCGTTCGCAGCGCGTCGGCCGCAGCGGCCAGCAGCGATCCCGTCGCTTGCCGGTCCAGCGACGAAGACCGCTCACGCCGCGAAGCCGCGATCTCGCGATCGACCGCGTCCTGCTCCCGCTCCTGCCACTGCCGCGCGCGCCGCAAGGCCTCCTCGCTGCGATCCAACCGCGCCATGCTGGCCGTCAGGAGCGCGCGAGCCCGCACGGCGGCCTCCTGGCCGCGCTCCCACGGACTGGCGACGGGCGCGCCACGCACACGATCTCGCCGATCCAGCCGCCGCTCCCACCCGGCAAGTCCCTCCTCCCGCACATCGGCGCGACCCTCCCGATCGTCCGCGATCCGCTCCCGCACATCGGCGGCCTGCTCACGTTCGTCGGCGGCCTGCTCACGTTCGTCGGCAGCCTGCTCACGTTCGTCGGCGGCCTGCTCACGTTCGTGTCGTGCGTTCCCGGTGGCTTCTCGGTCCACCGCGCTACGTTTCTCGTCGCCTGATTCGACCTGCATGAGCACGAGTGTGCGCCGACGAGCACCCGGTAGTCGGCATGTCAGCACGATGGTCGTCGCCGAGTGCGGGAGGACGACACCGACGCTGTTCAGCGCGTACCGGTCGCCGCCCAGGGGCCGAGCGTGAATTCCCCGTTCTCCCGCCGGACTTCCACCGCGCCCGCACCGGCGAAGTGCGCGGGGACGAGCAGTTCCCGCTCGTCGGCCGCCCTGGCGAGAACCCGGCGACGGCTGGCCGCCGCTTGGTCCGGGGCGAGGCAGGCACTGCTGTTGCACGAGGGCTGGAGGAGCTGAACCGGGCTGTGCAGCAGATCCCCGACGAAGACCGCCCGGTCGCTGCCGGATTTCAGGCGCAGCACGGACGAACCCGGTGTGTGGCCGGGCGCGGATTCGAGGGTGAGGTGTTCGTCGATGCGGTGGCTGCCGTCCCACAGCACGGCCTGCCCTGCCCGGTGCAGCGGCGCGATGCTGTCCTCGTGGATCAGGCGTTCGTCCTGCCGTGACGTGTTCCCATAAGCGTTGTCCGGACCGAAATGGAAGTCGTCGGCGGCCGGAATGAGGTATTCGGCGTTGGGGAACGCCGGTACCCACTCCCCGTTCGCCTCGACGGTGTTCCCGCCGACGTGATCGACGTGGAGGTGGGTGTTGACGACGACGTCGACTTCGCGCGGGTCGACACCGGCGGCCGTCAGGAGTTCGAGAAGATCGCTCTGCCAGTGGTGGAACGGCGGCGAGGCCGGGCGTTCGCGCCCCTTGCCCACTCCGGTGTCGACCAGGACGGTCCGTCCGCCGCTGCGCAGTACCCACGACTGCACCGCGAGCACCGCCCGGTCACTGTCCGGCTCCCAGTGGTCCGGCGCCAGCCAGTCCTCGTTGTCCTTCCGCACCTCCGCATCGGCGTCCGGTACCAGGTCGGAGACGGGCATGAACGGGCCCTGCCACTCGGCGATCCGGATGATCTCGACGTCCCCCAGCACGATGCGTTCCGTTGTCATGCGACCAATCCTAAGAAGGCTTGACGACCGTCTCAATGCTTATCCAGCTCAGCGAAATACGCATTCGTCTCACCGCTGAGGTGTGGGATACGATCCTGGCATGGATGTGGTGAGCGACGCGATCTCCGCCGTGCGCCTCGGGCACCCCTCTTCCGATCGGGTGAGGATCGGCGGGAGCTGGTGCGTACGACTGGATCCGTACGTCGGGGCGGGCTTCGCCGTCGTCCTGAAGGGCGGCTGCCTGCTGCTGCCCGACGGCGGCGACCCCGTGTCCCTCGGCGTGGGTGACGTGGTGCTGCTGCCCCATGGCACCGGCCATGTGCTCGCCGATTCCCTCGCCGACACGGCGAACGCGCTGGAGCGGGCGGTGCCGTTCGAGCGCCGGCTCGCGGAGAACGACCGGTCCGATCGCGGCGACACGGAGCTGCTTTGTGGCAAGTACCGGCTCGACTGCAGCCGCCTGCACCCGCTCATGGCCGAGCTACCGCGGGTCGTGCACCTGCCCAGCCGAGTCGGCAGCCATCCCGAACTCCGCGCCGCGATCGATCTGCTCGCCGGTGAGCTGGACGAAAGACGGCCCGGCGCCTGCGTCGCGCTCCCGAGCCTGCTCGACCTTCTCTTCGTCTACGTGATCCGTTCGTGGATGGACGAGGCCACCAGCGGGGCCTGGCCTCGCGTGCTGAGCGACCCGGTGACGGTCGCCGCGCTGCGGGCAGTGCACTCGGACCCGGCCGCCCCGTGGACCAACGACCGCCTGGCCGCGGCGGCAGGCGTCTCCCGGCCCACCCTGGCGCGCCGCTTCACCGCTCTGGTCGGCCGCCCGCCGATGGCGTACCTGACCTGGTGGCGCCTGACGCTCGCGGCCACCCTGCTCCGGGACACTCCCGACACCCTGTCCACCATCGCGGACCGCGTCGGCTACGGGAGCCCGTATGCACTCTCACACGCCTTCGAGCGGGAGTTCGGTATTACCCCGGGGCGGTATCGCGTGCAGATCACGGAACGGTCACCTGCCGCCTGACACCTGCCGGCCGGAATATTCGGGCGCCCGGCGGAGTCGTTGCCAGGTATGGACTTCGGGATCGCGACATCAGTGACCGACGAAGGTATCCGGCCGCATGTGCTGGGGGCGGCGATCGAGGAGCGCGGGTTCCACTCCCTGTTCCTCCCGGAGCATTCCCACATCCCGGTCAGCAGGGAGACTCCTTATCCCGGCGGCGAACTGCCGCGCGGCGCCGCGCGTAACCTCGATCCGTTCGTCGCGCTGACCGCCGTCGCGTCCGCGACGTCGAAACTCCGGCTGGGCACCGCGGTGGCGTTGATGATCCAGCGCGACGTGTTCTACACGGCGAAGGAGATCGCCAGCCTCGATCTGCTCTCGAACGGACGGGTGGTGTTCGGGGTCGGGGCGGGCTGGAACATCGAGGAGATGCGCAACCACGGCGTCGATCCGCGGACGCGGGGCGCGTTGCTGACCGAGCAGTTGCGCGCGCTCAAGGAGATCTGGACCAAGGACGAGGCGGAGTTCCACGGCGAGCACATCGACTTCGACCCGATCTTCTCGTGGCCGAAGCCGGTACGGAAACCGCATCCGCCGATCTACGTCGCCGGTCAGGGACCGGCGGGGCTCAAGCGGCTCGCCGAACACGCGGATGGCTGGCTGCCGCATTTCGTGACCCCGCTCGACGAGCTGCGCCGCGTGCGCTCCTGGCTCGCGGACCAGGGCCGGGCCGACGTCCGGATCAGCGTGTTCGGCGCGCCCGGCGACCCCGAACTGGTGCGGGGTTTCGCCGACGCCGGCGTCGACGAGGTGTCGTTCCTGATGCCGACGCTGCCCGAGGCCGGGACCCTGGAGCGCCTCGACCACCTGGCGAAGGTCGCCGAACCGTTGCTCCGCGATCCAGCCGCTTCGTGACGGGACCTCAGTCCCGCTTCTTGCCGACGGTCTTCCAGATCACCACCATGGCGATGAGCACCACCACGACGAGCACGACGACGATGACGCCCTTCATGAGGAAATCGTGCAGCAGCTCGCCCATGATCTCGCCGCCGTTGCCTTCGGCCAGTACCCGTTCCATCTCCGCTCACCTTCCCGATTTCCTTGGCGGATCAGCGCCGCGGGCCGTCCCGGTCGTCGCGACGGTTCCGGCCGGTGTCCTGGTTCTCCACGTACTTCACGACGCCCTCGACGACAGCGCCCGTCCAGCCGCCGCCCCGGCGCCCGCCCCTGCCACGCCGCGCCGCACGGTTCTCGACGTAGCCGCGGGCCAGCGGCTCCACGTAGCGCCGGGCGGCGCCCAGCTTGCCCCTGCGCTTGAGGACGACGGCGATGGTGAACACGACGAGCACCAGCACGGCGATCCCCGCGGCCATCACCCCGAACCGGACCAGCAGGATGTTCATGATCTCGCCGATGTTCGTGTTGCCGCCCTCGGCCAGGTTTTCGATGTGCCCCATGGCTTTTCCTCCGCACCGTTCCGCTTCGCCCTTCGGAAACGAAGGTAGGTCCTGGCACGGGTGGATCGGGACGCCCCGAGGGTGGAGATCGGGGTGGAGAAAACCGGGCTACAGCTCGTGGTCCAGCCCGTAGCGGACGGCTTCGGCACGATGCCGCACGCCGATCTTCGCGAAGGCGTTGTTGATGTGCGTCTTCACCGTCGTCTCGCCGATGTACAGCTCGGCGGCGATCTCCGCGTTCGTCAGCCCGCGGGCGATGAGCCCGACGACCTCCGCCTCGCGGGCGGTCAGGCCATCCGGCAACGACGGTTTCGCACGGGTGGCGGGCCGCGCGTCCAGCGCGGCCACGAGACGTTCCGACACCTTGGCGTCGAAGATCGCCTGTCCCGCGGCGGCCGAGCGCAGCGCCGCTCCGATCTCGGCGCGGCCCGCGTCCTTGGTCAGGTAACCCCGCGCCCCGGCGCGCAGTGCGTCCGCAATGGACACATCGTCGGCGTACGTCGTCAGCACGACGACGGCGGTGCCGGGGTGGTCACGGGTGATCATGCGGGTCGCCGCGACGCCGTCGAGTTCGGGCATCCGCAGGTCCATCAGCACGACATCGGCCGGTGTCGTACCGAGCAGGGTCAGCGCCTGCCGTCCGTCGGCGGCCGAGCCGACGACGTCCACATCGTCCAGCAGCCCGAGCAGCGCGACGAGTCCTTCACGCACCACCTGCTGATCGTCCACGACGACGACCCTGATCACGCCGGTACCTCCGCCACCACTCGCCATTCCCCGTCGCAGGGGCCGGAGGTCAGGGTGCCACCCGCGAGCGCGAGACGCTCCCGCATCCCGGTCAACCCGAAGCCGCCGTCACCGGGCTGAGAGCGCCCGGCCGAAACGAGAGCACTGCTCACGGAGAGCCGGACGAGGTCGGCCTCGTACGCCAGCCGCACGGTGACCGGCTGGTCCGGCGCGTGTTTCCCGGCGTTGGTCAACGCCTCCCGCGCGACCCCGACCAGCGAGACCACCGCCGCCGACGGCAGCGGGCGCACCTCGCCGGTCGCGGCGAAATCCACGCTCACCGCGTGATCGCGGGCGTGCGCGTCGGCGACGGCAGCCAGCGCTTCGGCCAGCGGCAGGACGTCGCGACGCAACGCCGCGACCGCGTCGCGTGCTTCGGCGAGCCCGTCCGCGGCGAGCCGCCGGGACCGCCGGACCGTCCGCAATGCACCGTCCACATCGGACTTCTCGGCCAGCAGCGCCTCGGCGAGTTCCAGCTGGACGCCCAGTGCGCCAAGGGAATGCGCGAGGACGTCGTGGAGTTCCCGCGCGATCCGCGTGCGCTCGTCGAGCGCCGCTGCCCGCGCGTGCTCGGCCTGCGCGAGCCGGGTCTGCTCCAGCAGCTGCTCGGCCTGCGCCGCCTGCACCTCGTACTGGCGGCGGTTGAGCCCGATCAGCAACAGCAGCAGCATGATCCCGACGTCGGTCGCCGCCTCGGTCATGCTCGCCCCGGCGAACGCGCTGGAGGACAGGACCAGCGTGATGTCCAGCAGCGCCATGCCGACGATGACCGTGACGCTGACCCTCGTCAGGGTCGCGAGCCTGCCGAGCGCGATGACACACAGGATGATCGCCGACGAGTCCTGCGCCCAGCCGAGCACCGCCGCGGGCACGACGCTCGCCGCGGCCAGCAGCACCGCCGCCGGGATCGGCCGCCAGTGCGCGGTCGCCACGAAGCCCATCCACAGCGCGGCGGAGACGCCGTAACACGCCCAGATCCACGCTTGCGACTCTCGCGCGGTGAGCAGCGTCGCGACGGAGAAGAGCGTGCCGAGCAACTGCACGACGAGCCAGCTCGGCGCGATCGTGTCCGGCAGCAGCGGCCGCCCTCGTCTCGCCACGTCCCCCTCCGGCCGGTGCTCCACGGTGTGCCCGTCAGTGGTGATCGCTCATCTTCGTGATCAGCTCCACCAGGATCAACCGGTAGGCGATGAACCCGATCAGCACGATCAGGCCGACCACCACCAGTCCGATCACCATCTTCATCCTTCCCCCTCGTTCCCGCCCCTCGGCATGGGCCGCCTTGTTCGTGGCGATCACGCTAGGTACGGGGCCGGGTGGAGCGGGACCGTCGACGGGTGGAGGCGCGGGTGGAGATCGGCTTCAGCCGCGGATGGCAGGGGCGAGCGAGTGCGGCAGCACCTCGGCCGGATCGGCAGGCCGTTCGATCACCACTTCGACGTCGTCGGCGAACCGGTACGGGCGCCCGCCGAGGATGCCGCCGAAATGCCGCCGCAGCCGGGACATCTCGGCACGCACGGTGACCGTCCGCGCGGCGTCGCCGAAGAGGTCGAGCGAAAGTTCCGACGCCGATCGGCCGTCCCTGCGGCAGGCCAGCACGTACAGCATCTCGGCGTGCCGCGGGCTGAGGCGGTGTGTCCAGGTGCCCGTGTCGCCGGACACGGTCAGCGTCGGCTCGCGCGGCGCGCGGACGTCGAGCACGACGCGGGTCGGCTGCGCGTCGGCCGCGTCGCCGCCATCGGCGAGCCGCACGAGCCAGCCGCCGGGCAGCGGCTCGATCTGGCAACTTCCGTACGCGGGCAGCCAGGCCCGGCCCGGCGAACAACCCGCGGGCAGCGCGATCCGGTCGACCGGGGCGAGCCCGGCGGTGGCCGCGACCCAGCCGTGCCCGTCGACGGCGATCGCGCGTCCCCGCACCTTCGCCAGCACCGGGACGGCGATGCCACGCAGCCGCTCCAGCTCCGTCCCGTGGGTGGACCGCAGGCCGGCCTCCGCGAGCTGGGCGACGGCGTCCACCAGGGCCAACGTCGTCGGATGCACCGTCGAGGCCGGACCGGAGAGATCGACCGCGCCGAGCAGCTGCCCGTCGCGCGGGTCGCACAGGGGCACCGCGGCACAGGTCCAGTCGTGCTGCGCGCGGACGTAGTGCTCCGCCGAGTAGACCTGGACGGGCTGCCGCGCGACGAGTGCCGTCCCGATCGCGTTGGTGCCGACGGCGTTCTCGTGCCAGTCGACGCCTTCGCTGAACCCGATGGCGTCGGCGCGGCGCCGCACCGGCGCGCTGCCCTCACGCCACAGGATCCGCCCGTCGGCGTCGGTGACGACCATGATGTGCGCGGCCTGCTCGGCCATCGCGAGCAGGCCGCCGCGCAGGGTGGGGAGCACCTCGGCCAGCCCGCACCGCCTGCGGCGTTCCTCGATTTCCTCGATCTTGAGACGGGGCCCGCCTGCGCCGCGGTCCGGGTCCATCCCCAGCTGCCGCATCCGTTGCCAGGACGCGCCGATCACCGGCCGCGGCCGGCCCGGCAGGGCCCTGCCGGACAGCGCGGCGTCATGGATGCGGGCGAGGACGCGCGCGTGCTGCCGAGGATCCACCCCAGCCGGCAACGCTGCCTCGAGGCTCCGTAGTCCCACCGCCGCTCCCAGTGCTCGCAGAGGGAGTCTGCACTACGGAGTCGGAGATTCCTAGCCTGTACGCAGGGATTTCCTCGCGTGAGCACCGTCACCGGCGCCAGCCGACGACGGTTTTGGCGGCGTTGACGACACGCTGAGTGTCCGGCGGGCAGAGATTCTCCAACACACGCGGACCTGGCGCCGGGGCGTGCGGCGGCGTCACCATCTCGATCGGCGCGCGCAATGCGCCGAACGCTTCCTTCGCCACCAACGCGGAGATGTCGGTGGCGAGATTGCACCGCGGCGACGCCTCGTCGACGACCACCAGCCGACCGGTGCGGCCGACGCTGCCGAGGATCGTCGCGGTGTCGAGCGGGCTCGTAGTGCGGGGATCGATGACCTCGGCGTCGATTCCGGACACCGCCAGCTCGCGCGCGGCCTGCTCGGCGAGCGGCACCATCCGGCCGAGCGCGACCAGTGTGACATCGCCGCCGGAGCGGACGACGTTCGCGTCACCGAACGCCAGAGTGTATGTGTCGCAAGGGATTTCGCCGACGACGTCGTACAAAGCCTTGTGCTCACAGAAGATAACCGGATCTTCGTCACGGATAGCTTGCACCATAAGACCTTTGGCGTCATACGGTGTGGCCGGGACTACGACCTTGAAACCGGGGAGGTGGGTGAAGATCGGGTACGGGCACAGCCCGGTCCCGTACGCCATCCTGAGCACCAGCGGCGTGTTCGCGGCACCCCCGAGCAGGGAGCGGAACATGGCCGCCTGGCCGAAGATCTGGTCGAGGCCGATGCCGCCGGAGCCGGGGAACGCCAGCTCCGCGACCGGCCGCTGCCCACGGGTCGCGGCACCGATCGCCGCGCCGACGAACGCGGAGCCGGAGCCTGCCGTACCCAGCACCCGGCCGGGGAAGCGCACGGAAAGTCCCGGCGCCGAAATCCCGCCGCCCCCGAGCACGATGACCGACGCGTCCCGCGTCATCTCCTGCGTCAGCGCCTCGATGATCGCCTCGCGGTAGCTCGTCGCGCGGGTCATCGGCGGCTCCTCTCGACCGGAGAACTCAGGCGTCGGCTTCCGGATCGGCCGAAGCCGGTTCCGGCGCCGCTTTCGCTTCGGCGACCGAAGCCGCGACGAGCGCGGCCACCTCGCCGTCGATTCTGTCCAAAATAGACTCTTCGAGCCCGCCGCCGTCGAGTACCGTGCCACGGAACCGTTCCAGGCAGTCCCCGTGCGCGCACCCCGGCGGGATCGCGAGCCGCCGGACCTCGATGAGCGTCGGCCCGCCGCCGTTCCTCGCGCGGACGATGGCCTCCCCGGCGGCTTCGTAGACGGCGAAAAAATCGAGCCCGTCGACGATCTCGCCGGGCATGCCGAACGCGGCCGCGCGATCGGCGATGCTGTCCGAGGCCACCGACCAGCCGCGCGACCGCCGGGGCCAGGCGGTGCTCTCGGCGATGAACAGCACCGGCAGACACCAGGTCGTGGCCAGATGCAGCGCCTCGAGGGTGGCGCCGTCCCCGCTCGCGCCGTCACCGAAGAACGCGACGCCGACACCTCCGGTGCCCTGTTGTTTCGCGGCGAGCGCGGTACCGCAGATCAGGGTCGGGCCGCCGGTGACGCCGTTCGCGCCGAGCATGCCGCGCGCGAGGTCGGCGATGTGCAGGGCGCCGCCCTTGCCGCGGCGGGACCCGGTACGGCGGCCGTACAGCTCGGCCATCATGCCCTTGACGTCGACACCACCGGCGATGCAGTGACCGTAGCCCCGCTGGGTTCCGGCGATCGCGTCCCGCTCGTCGAGATGCAGGCAGACCCCGGTCGCCGCGGCCTCGTCACCGGCGTGCAGCCGTTCGGCCCCGGGGAGTTCGCCACGGGCGGAAGCGTCGTGCACGCACTGTTCGAAGACCCGGATCGTGCGCATCATCCGGTACGCCTCGCGCAGGAGCCCGGTCATCTTCGGCGCTCCTTGCCCGGCGCCGCCGCGGTGGTGGTGCGGAGCAGCCCCCGCCGGGCCGCCTCCGCCATGGTCGCGCGGACGTCCACGCACCACGGCCCCTCCGAGCGCAGCTCCACGAACGCGCTCTCGCCGTTCTTCAGCTCCAGCTCACGCTCGCCGTCGACCGCGATCACCCCGCCCGCCGCCGCGAGCTCGACCCGCACCCCGGGCCGCAGCACACCCCAGCCGCGCACCCCCACCGGCACGACGAGCCCGGGCGCGATCGGCGCCTGCACGACGTACGGCGTCTCCCCGACCGGGCCGAGCTGCAGCGCGACGCCGTCGGCGCTCGATCTCGGGCTGGGGCAAAGCTGACCGGCGATGCTGGACAACCCGATGCCGTCGGGCTCGGCGAAAGTGCAGTACAGCTCGGTGAGCGACGCGGGTTCCCACAGCGCTCGCGCGCCGACGTGCCTGATCAGCGACACACAGACGTCGACGAGGGCGATTTCGCGGCGGGCCTTGGTGACCACTTCGAGCACGCTCATCCGGCGGGTCACCAGGTCCGGATCGATCTGGCCGCTCGCGATCAGCCCCGCCGCGAGCCCGGCGACGGTCGCCTCACGCATCTCGGGGAAGGCGTTGTTGGTGCCGGTGGACAACGCGAGCAGCGGCACGTCGCCACAGGCGGCGGCCGCGACGCGCGCGGTGCCGTCGCCGCCGAGGCACACGATCACCCCGGCGCCCTCGTCCACCATGCGGCGGACGGCGTTGGTGGTGTCCACGGCGGTCCCGGTGAGCGGTTCCGCATCGCAGAACTCGACCTCGGGAGGACGGCCACCCCGGTCGAGGGCCTGCCCCACCGAAGCGGAGATCCCGCCGAGGTCGGACGAAAGAACGGCACGCTGAACCCCGCTGGCGGCGAAGGCGGCGAGCAGGCGCTGCACCATGTTCGCCTTCTCGGCGGTGGGAAAGACGGAAGCCTGCGCGACCAGCCTGCGGATGTCCCGTCCGGACGCCGGATTCGCGACGATGCCCGCCACCGCTTCACCCACCGCGTGCCCTCCCTGCCGGCGTTACTGGAGGAACAGCAGACTCCGGGACGTCCCCGGCGGGAAAGGGTTGCAGCAGGGTTGCAACGTAAGCCGAAGGTGAAGGCCCCGCTACGGCGCCAGGCTCGTCACGCCTTCGAACCGATATCCGGCTTCGGTTATCGCCGCGCTAACCGCGTCGGCCTCCAGGGGTGTGGCACTGCGGACGGTGACGCGGCCACTGGCGACGTCGACGTCCACTCCGGCCACTCCCGGAAGTTCGGTGAGCTCTTCGGTGACCGACTGCGCACAGTGGCCACAGGACATTCCGGAGACGGTGTACCCGGTCTCAACCATGCCCGGCAGCCTACTGACCAGCGCTGTCCCCGATCGAGTGATCCCATTTCCGGTGGACGGCGCCGGCGGAATCCACTGTGGACCACAGACACGGCAAGGGCCGCCACCGGGCGAACGGTGGCGGCCCTTGCGGTAAGTGCGTGGGTCAGATCAGGTTGACCGAGGTGGCCTGCGGGCCCTTCTGGCCCTGGCCGATCTCGAACTCCACCCGGGCGTTCTCTTCGAGGGTACGGAAGCCGTTACCCTGGATCTCGCTGTAGTGAACGAAGACGTCGCCGCCACCGTTGTCGGGGGTGATGAAGCCGAACCCCTTCTCGGAGTTGAACCACTTCACAGTGCCCTGAGTCATCAAAAATCTCCATGTATAACACCAAAATCAGGAAGCCAGTCGGCGACCCGGGTCGAACCCGGACGGTTTGCTTCCTCGATGAGGAGACACTGCGCCCGCTGAATTCTGCGAGCGTGATTCACCACGAACACAAAAAACAAGACCACTCGAAGTAAAGCACAGGGTCGGCCCGGCCGACAACCCGTGTCACCCAGAGTGGTGTGTACTATCCGCCACTCGCCGCCCGCCGCGGCTCAGTGCCGAACGGCGACCGCCACGAGGCGTCCCGATGGGCCGCCACCACCACGTCGTCGTGGGCCTCCGCACTGGCGCTGAACTGCACCGGGACCACTTCGGACGCCTTGCGCGACTCTGCCGCGCGTTGTTCGTCGGCCATGTCGAACTCCCCTCGTTCTGGGACCCGCTTGGGGTGATGACCGCCAGGGTGCCACCGGGCACCGACAAAAAGGTTCGGCGACGTCATCGCCGATCCGGAACACCGTCAGGCTACCGGAGTTTTCCGCCGGCGCGGCAGAACTTCCCTGTGAGTCCCTGAGAAATTCCTTATGTCACAGGAGGTTGCGGACGGACCGCACCCAGCAACCCGGACAGCCGTACGTCCGGGGCCACGACGTCGGGATCGGTGCGCACGTCGATGACGCACGGACGCTGGCGGACCAGCGCGCTCGCGATGATCGGCTCGAGCTCCTCCCGGTCGTCCACCGTGTACCCCGCCGCGCCGAGCCCCCGTGCCCACGAAGCGAAATCGGCCAGCGGGATCGTGACACCGGTGAGCCTGCCGTGGGCCCGCGCCTGGTGCGCGGCGAAGCCGCCGTGCAGCCCGTTCTGGAAGACCACCACGATGACCGGCGCCCGGTAGCGGACCGCCGTCTCGATCTCCTGGCCGGTCATCAGCGTCCCGGCGTCGCCGACCATCGCGACCACGGTGCGCCGCGGTTCGGCCATCTTCGCCGCCACCGCGGCGGGCACCGCGTAGCCGACGGCCGCGTTGCTCGGGCCGAGCTGGCTGCGTGGCGCGGTGAAGCACCAGTAGCGGTGCATGAACTGCGCGACGTTGCCCGCGTCGCTGGTCACGATGGTGTCCTCGGGCGAGAGCTTCCGCAGCGCGCGGACGACGTCGGCCGGATGCACCCTGCTGTTGCCGCTGGTGTCGGGCGGGGTCATGAAGGTGTGCACCGCCGCGTTGGCCGCCGAAGCCCGGCGTGTCCGCGGCGAGGCCACCGAACGCAGCTCACGCAGGAACGGCTCGACCTCGGCGTCGATCCGGAACGTCAGCCCGCGCCGCGGCGTGTCGTCACTGCCCGTGCCGACCAGCACGAGGGTCTGCTGTGGGGTCGGGTACCGGTAGGACTGGGTGGTGACCTCGTCCAGCCGGGTGCCCAGCGCGAGCACCAGGTCGGCGCGCTCGAGCGCGTCGAGCTGGCGGGCGGGGATGCCGAGGCCGAGGTGACCGGCGTAGCGCGCGTGGTTCTCCGGGAAGGCGTCCTGCCGCCGGAACGCGTTGTACACCGGCAGGGAGAGTTCGTCGGCGACGGCGATCAGCTCTTCGCGCGCCGAGCGGGCCCTGCCGCCGACGATGACCACCGGATACCGCGCCTCGTCCACCAGCTGCGCGACCGCGTCGGCGGAGCGGCCGAGAGTGCCGGTGGCGGGCGGGCGGACCGTGGCGACCGGCTTCGCCGAGTCGTAGGGCACTCCCCACGCGTCGCTGGGCACGCCGATCACGACCGGCCCCGGCCGTCCCTCACGGGAGGAGGTCAGCGCCTCGGCCAGCAGGCCGGGCACCTCGTCGGGGTCCTGCGCCCGCACACACGACTTGCTGATCGGCTCGAACATCGCGGTGAGGTCGCTGGCGGGCAGCGAGCTGCCGGGCGCCGGGTCCATCGCCGGCGTCTCCAGGAACACCACCATCGGCGTCTCGTCCTGGTAGGCGGTCTGCACGCCGACGGCCAGGTTCGCCGCGCTCGGCCCCCTGCCGGCGAGCAGCACGGCGGGACGCTCGGTGAGCTTGCCCTCGGCCTCGGCCATGAAGGCGGCACCGGCGTCATGCCTCGCCGAGACGAGGGTGATCGAGCGCTCGCGCTGGACAGCGTCGAGAAGCTCCAGGAAGGACTCCCCGACGACCGCGTATACCCGATCCACTCCCGCTTCGGTCAGTATCCGTACTGCCGTCTGGGCGACGGTCGCTCCTAGTTGGTATCTAATGGGGAAAGCTTAGGCGGGAACCGTTCAGTGCCGTCAAGTGATCTTCGGCGGATCAGGACGAAGAGACACTGGGATAGCACTGAATGTCCGCTTTCGACAGATCCGTTCGGCCGAGCAGAGAGCGAGGACGAGGGCCTTGGCAACCGAATATGAAACAGTCTTCACGTATGGTGCGCCGGGGCTCAAATTCGGGTCGGGCGCCAGCGACGAGATCGGGTACGACCTGACGCAGTTCGGCGCGCGGCGCGTGCTCGTGCTCACCGATCCCGGCGTCGCCGCGACGGGCTGGCCGCGGCGCATCGCCGAGGGGATCACCGGCTACGGCATCGAAGCCGAGGTGTTCGACGGCGTGCACGTCGAACCCACCGACGTCAGCATGCGCAAGGCCGTCGAGTTCGCGCGCGGGACCGGGCCGTGGGACGCGTTCGTCGCGGTCGGTGGCGGTTCGAGCATCGACACCGCGAAGGCGGCGAACCTGCTGACCAGCAACGACGGCGACCTGATGGACTACGTCAACGTGCCGGTCGGCGGCGGCCGAGCACCGGTGAACCCGCTGAAACCGCTGGTCGCGGTGCCGACGACGACCGGGACCGGTGCGGAGAGCACCACGGTGTGCGTGCTCGACGTGCTGTCCCTGCGGGTCAAGAGCGGGATCAGCCACCTGCGGCTGCGCCCGACGCTCGCGGTCGTCGACCCGCGCCTCACGGTGAGCCAGCCCGCCGGGGTGACCGCGGCGGCCGGGATGGACATCCTGTGCCACGCGGCGGAGAGCTACACCGCGAAACCGTTCACCTCGTTCGAACGCAAACGTCCCGAGCAGCGGGTGCCGTACTGCGGCTCGAATCCGTTGGCCGACATGTTCGCCGAGCAGTCGCTGCAGCTGCTTTCGTGGGCGCTGCCCGCCGCCGTGCGGGACGGTTCGGACACGGCGGCCCGCGAGGCGATGGCGCTGGCCGCGACGCTCGCCGGGCTCGGCTTCGGCAACGCGGGCGTGCACATCCCGCACGCCAACGCGTACCCGATCGCCGGGCAGGTGGGCGAATTCCACCCTTCCGGTTACCCTGCCTCGGAATCGTTGGTACCACACGGGATGGCGGTGTCGCTGACCGCGCCCGCCGCGTTCCGCTTCACCTTCGGGGCGGCGCCGGACCGGCATCTGCGCGTCGCCCGGCTGCTGGCACCCGACTTCGAATGGCCCGGCGACTTCGCCGATCATCTGCCCGCGGTGCTGACCGGCCTGATGCGGGAGATCGGTATCCCGAACGGGCTCGGCGCCGTCGGATATTCGGAGTCCGATGTGGACAATCTGGTGGAGGGAACGCTGAAACAGCAACGGCTTTTGACAATGGCTCCGCGCACGGCGTCTGCTTCGGATCTTGCAGCGATCCTCCGGGACTCGGTGACGCTGTGGTGAACGGGTACCCGCACTGGCAGACGGTTCCGTTGCGCTGGAAGGACAACGACGTCTACGGGCACGTCAACAACGTCGTGCACTACTCGATCATGGACACGGTGATCAACACCTGGCTGATCGAGCGGGGCGGGCTCGATTTCTCGCTCGGTGAGGTCATCGGGTTGTGCGTGGAATCGAAGTGCGGGTACCACGCGTCGGTGTCCTTCCCCGGGACGCTGCGGGTCGGGCTTCGGGTGGCACATCTGGGGAAATCCAGTGTGCGGTACGAGGTCGGGATGTACACGGCGGACGAGACGCTGGTCGCGGAGGGGCACTTCGTGCACGTGTTCGTGGACCGGGAGACACGGCGGCCGGTTCCGGTGGCGGGGAAACTGCGGGAGTCGCTGGAGGAGTTGCGAGTCTGAAGGGCTGACTGCCGCCGAGATCGCCCGCGCTGGATCCATCGGTTCGGGTGCGCGCTGGGCGGGGCGTGCTGGTTTGTCCTTTGTGGATGGTTATGCCGTTGAACGGTCTTTGGGCGCCGAGTCTGGCTCCAGGGGTCGGCGGCGATGTCTCGAACGCGTCGTTGGAGACGGTGAACGTCGCGAACGCGTCGTTCACGGCACTGGCGCGGCGCGAGGGTCGCCACGCCTCATCGTCGCGAACGCTCCGTTCGGGACGATGAGTGTCGCGTTCGGAGCGTTCGGGGCGAGCGGCGTCGCAGCGAGCGAACGGGCGGTCCAGCGTCGGCTGGGCCCGCCCTTTTGCCGAGGAGATGCACCAGCCGCACCACCGGGCGCAGCAGCCTCTCCCGCCCCTTCCCACAAGGGGCGCCGATGTGACGAGGGGGCCCTTCGGTGCGCTGGACGCACCAAAGGGCCCCCTCGTCACGTAACCGTCCACAATGGACTTCAAGGGGCGGCGTCCAGATGATCCGTCAGCGCACCCCTGCCCACACGAGAACCCACTTGTCCACAGCCACCGGCGATTGTGGACAACTCGGCCCCGTTTCCGTCATCGCCCCGGAATTGTCATGGGTGCGCGGTAGACTGCTGCTGGGCAGTCCCCCCAAGGGAGGGCAGGGTTCCGGCAAAGTCGTTGTGGGGTTAGGGGTGGATGCCGAGCAGGGTGAGTGGTCGGTTGATGTCTCGGGTCATGTGGCGTAGCCCTTTGGCGATGTTGGTCCAGCCGGTTTGTCTGAGTGCGCTGGTGATGAGGTTGCGGAGGGTGGCCATAACGCGGGGTGCGGTGCCGGTGCGGGTTCGGGATGCGTCTTCGTGGTAGGTGACGTCGCGGACGTAGTGGAGTTTGTTTTCGATGTGCCAGTGGCC
>NZ_JBHYIK010000079.1:0-16923 GCF_042739735.1 Amycolatopsis sp. NPDC059027
GTCTGCGTGCTGCCGTCGCACCGGTCGTGACGAATGCCGTGAAGGCCTCCTTCACAGCGGTGAGCGCTGTGAAGGAGGCCTTCACGGACCATCGCGACCCGGAGGTCAGAGGCCGAGCTCGTCCTCGAAGTTGCCCTCTTCCAGACGCTGCTTGATCGTCGTCAGGAAGCGGCCCGCGTCCGCGCCGTCCACCAGGCGGTGGTCGTAGGTCAGCGGCAGGAACGCCATCGACCGCACGGCGATGGTGTCGTTGCCGTCCGCGTCGCTGACGACCACCGGGCGCTTGACGACCGCGCCGGTGCCGAGCATCCCGGACTGCGGCTGCACGATGATCGGCGTGTCGAACAGCGCGCCGTTGCTGCCGATGTTCGTGATGGTGAACGTGCCACCGGTCAGCTCGTCCGGCTTGATCTGGCTCGCCCGCGCCCGCGCCGCCAGGTCGGCGATGCGGTGCGCGAGACCGGCCAGGCTCAGCTCACCCGCGTCGTGGATGACCACCGACAGCAGACCCTTGTCGGTGTCCACCGCGATACCCAGGTGCACCGCACCGTGGTAGGTGATCTCCTTGGTGTCCTCGTTGTAGGACGCGTTGACGTTCGGGTGCTGCTTGAGCGCCTCGACCGTGGCCTTCGCGAAGAACGGCAGGAACGTCAGGTTGACGCCCTCGCGCTCCTTGAAGGCCGCCTTCGCCCGCTGACGCAGCTTGGCGATCTTGGTCACGTCGACCTCGTGCACCTGCGTCAGCTGCGCCGAGACCTGCAGGGACTCGCGGGTCTTCGTCGCGGTGATCTGGCGGATCCGGTTCGCCTTCTGCACCGTGCCGCGCAGCGCCGCGATCTCCGGGGAGACCGGGGCGGCCGCCCGCGGGGCGGCGGGAGCGGCCGCGGCGGCCGGAGCCGACGGGGCCGCGGCGGCGGGTGCCGGGGCGGCGGCCTTCTGCTTGGCCTCGGCCGCGGCGAGCACGTCCTGCTTGCGGATGCGGCCACCGACGCCGCTGCCGGTCAGGCTCGCGAGGTCGATGCCGTGCTCGGTCGCCAGCTTGCGCACCAGCGGCGTGACGTACGGGCCGTCGGCCGCGCCGTCCTTCGCCGCGGCGGCCGGAGCCGCCTGGGCCGCGGCCGGAGCCGGGGCCGCGGGGGCCGGGGCCTGCTGCGCCGGTTCCGGCTTCGGCTCGGGCTTCGGTTCCGGCTTGGGCTCCGGAGCGGGGGCGGCGGGCTGCGCGGGCGCCGCGGCGGGCGCGGCACTCGCGTCGCCGACCACCGCGAGCACACCGCCGACCTCGACGGTCTCGTCCTCGCCCGCCCGGATCTCCAGCACGGTCCCGGCGACCGGGGACGGCACCTCGGTGTCCACCTTGTCGGTCGAGATCTCCAGCAGCGGCTCGTCGACCGCGACGGTGTCACCGACCTGCTTCAGCCACCGGGTGACGGTGCCTTCGGTGACGCTCTCGCCGAGCTCGGGCAGCTTGACCTCGGTGCCCTGCGCCGGACCGCTCGAAGCGGGCGCGGCGGCGGGTGCCGGGGTTTCGGCGGGGGCCGCCTCCTGGGCGGGCTCCGGTTCGGGCTGGGCGGCGGGGGCTTCGGCGGCGGGCGCGGACGAGGCCGGGACGTCGCCGGTCCCGTCGTCGATCACGGCGAGTTCACCGCCGACCTCGACGGTCTCGTCCTCGGCGGCGCTGATCTTCACGACCGTGCCCGCCACCGGCGAGGGCACCTCGGTGTCGACCTTGTCGGTGGAGATCTCGAGCAACGGCTCGTCGACCGCGACGGTGTCGCCCTCCTGCTTCAGCCACCGGGTGACGGTGCCTTCGGTGACGCTCTCCCCGAGCTCCGGCAACGTGACGGTGTAGGCCATCGTTCGCTGACTCCCTTGATATGTCTTGCGTGGTCTGATTGTGCTGGTGAGACGTCAGCTGTGCACGTGCAGCGGCTTGCCGGCGAGGGCAAGGAACGCTTCACCGAGGGCCTCGGTCTGAGTGGGGTGCGCGTGGATCAGCGGGGCGACGTCCTCGGGGAACGCCTCCCAGCTGTAGATCAGCTGCGCTTCGCCGATCAGCTCGCCGACCCGGTCACCGACCATGTGCACGCCGACGACCGGACCGTCCGGAGCCTTGACGAGCTTGACCCCGCCGGAGGTCTTGAGGATCTGGCTCTTGCCGTTGCCGCCGAGGTCGTAGGTGAACGTCGTGACGTCCGCGCCGTAGCGCTCCTTGGCCTGGGACTCGGTGAGCCCGACCGAGGCGACCTCGGGGTGCGAGTAGGTGACCCGCGGGATGCCGCTCTCGTCGATCACGCGCGGGTTCAGCCCGGCGATCTCCTCGGCGACGAAGATGCCCTGCTGGAAGCCGCGGTGCGCGAGCTGCAGGCCGGGGACGATGTCACCGACGGCGTAGACGTTCGGCAGGTTGGTGCGCAGGCGGTCGTCGGTCGGCACGAAACCGCGGTCGATCTTGACGCCCGCCTCCTCGTAACCGTGCCCCGCCGAGTTCGGGCCGCGGCCGACGGCGACCAGCAGCAGGTCGGCCTCCAGCGTCTCGCCGGATTCCAGCGACACGCTCACGCCGTTGTCGTCCTGCTTGGCGCCGGTGAACCGCACGCCGGTCTTGAAGGCGATCTTGCGGCGGCGGAAGGCACGCTCGAGCTGCTTGGAGGCGAACTCGTCCTCGTTCGGGACCAGCCGCGGCAGCGCCTCGACGATGGTGACGTCGACGCCGAAGGAGGCCCAGACGCTGGCGAACTCGACACCGATCACGCCGCCGCCGAGGACGACGACCTTCTTCGGCACGTAGTCCAGCGAAAGCGCCTGCTCGCTGGCGATGACGCGCCCGCCCAGCTCCAGGCCGGGCAGCGTGCGCGAGTACGAACCGGTGGCCAGGATGACGTTCTTCCCGGTGTACCGGGTGCCGTCGACCTCGACGGTCGTGCCGCCGACGAAGGTGCCGGTGCCCTCGACGAGGTTCACCTTGTGGGCCTTGGCCAGGCCTTGAAGGCCCTTGTACAGGCGGGCGACGATGCCGTCCTTGTACTTGTTGACCCCGGCGATGTCGATGCCCTCGAAGGAGGCCTTGACGCCGAACGTCTCGGCGTCGCGGGCCTCGTCCGCGACCTCCGCCGCGTGCAGCAGGGCCTTGGTCGGGATGCAGCCCCGGTGGAGGCAGGTCCCGCCCAGCTTGTCCTTCTCGATCAGCGTGACGGAGAGGCCCAGCTCGGCAGCGCGGAACGCCGCGGCGTAGCCGCCCGACCCGCCTCCCAGGATCACAAGGTCGGCGGAGGTGTCGGTCACTTCAATAACTCCTCGGCAAGCGATGGGTGGTGCTCTGGCGTCACGCGGGCGCGGTATAAACGCGCGCGCGACACCGCCATCTTGTCACTACGGTGATCGGGCTTGCGAGCTAGCCGGGTGTGGCGACACCGACCACACGCGGCGCCCGGGATAATGGAGCAGGACGCGACTGGAGAAGTGAGGTGGTCGAGGTGGGGATCTTCGACTCGCTGCGCCGCCGTGGCAAGGGCGGTCAAAAGCCCGGCACGCTGCGGAAAGCCAACTCGGCCGACACCCGGCACCTCGAGGAGTGGGCGGCGTCCCGCCACGGTGTCGAGGCCTATGTGGAGCCACGCACGACCGTAACCGAGACCACCGTGGTGTTGATCGCACACGACGGTGAATGGACCCGGCGCCGGATCGGCAGTCTCGAAGCGGCGCAGCAGTTCGGGCACCGGCTCTCGATCCCGGTGTACGAGGTCGCCAGGGTCGGCTACCCGCAGCGGATGCGCGAGTACACCGAACGCAAGAAGCGCGGCCAGGCCTGAGCCCCGGTCCCTGGCGTGATCAGAGGGCGATCATGGCGACGACCTCCCCTTCGTGGATCCGCCCGGTCCTGCGGAAGCCCAGGCGGAGGTAGAACTTTTCGGGCCCGCCCTCGCCGGGCACCCAGAGCACCGACGCCTCCTTCTGCCCGCGTCTTCGCGCTTCGTCGAGCACCGCGTGCACGCCGAACCGTCCGTACCCGCGGCGCTGCTTCCCGGCCGCGATGTTCAGCCGCCAGATCCCGCAACGGAGGAACTCGACCGGCGAGGCCGGGTCGAAACCGCCCATGACGAAACCCACAGGTTCGCCGTCGTCGAGGATCAGCCGGGGCCAGGCGACCTCGGGCTGTACGTACGCTTCGGCGAGCGATTTCGTCACCGACGCGACGAAATGCCGTTGGTGCTTCTCGACGGCGATGCCGCACGCGTCGTCGACGTTGTCCGGGGTGATCTCGGCCAGGGTGAGTGTGGTCACGATCACAAGCTAGCGAGCACCACCGACAGTTTCGGACCGGTTTCACGCCGATTGGGCCAGCAGCGCCAGATGGTGTTCGAGCAGGGCGCGGAACGCCGGGTACGCCGTGCTGCCGAACACCGGGTCGACCTCGACGGCGTGCCACCGGTCACCGGCTCGGGCCAGCAGGACGATCGCCGGTTCGGCGAGCACCACGACGTCGTCCACGACCCGGAGTTCACCGGTGCCGAGCAGACGCGGAAAGACGACGTCGCCGGGCAGCCCATCGCAGGTGAGCAGGAAATCCCGGTAGTCGTCCGGCAGTCGCAGGCCGAGCCGCCGCTCGGTGGCCTCGATGCCGGCCGGGGTGGCGGGCGCGGGGGCGGTGCCGGTGCCGCGGAACCGGAGGATCCGGGAGATCAGCTCCGACCAGGTGCCGATCTTCGGCGGATAGCGCTCGTACAGTGCCGCGACGAGGGCGTCGGCGCAGCGGGCCGGCCATTCGGTGCCGAGTCCGAGCGGGTCGGCGCCGGCGGTGAGCCGCGGTGCGAGCGCTCGCGAGGCGGCCAGCGTCGCGACGTCCGGGCGGGCCTGTTCGGCGGCCAGCACCGCCCAGCCGGGAAGATCGTGCGTGGCGATCGCGGATCGGAGCTTGTCCGGGCGTGAAGGCGCGAGCTTCCCGGCGATGCTGGACACGACACCCGCCGCCGGTGAGTCACCGAGGACACCATCGAGATCCGACACCGGGCGAAGCAGCGACGCGGTGTGCGCGCGCTCTTCGGCGTCGAGATCGAGCGGCGGCAGTTCCTCCGCCCAATCCGGCCGCGTGCCGCGGGCTTCGAACAGCATCGCCCAGGCGCGGGCGCGGACCTGGTCCGGGACGATCGCGGTGATCGGGCGCTCGGTGAGTGCCTGCCACTGCGTCACGAGCCGGTCGGCCTCGGCGGCGGCACCCGCCGTCGCGAGCAGCAGCGCCGCGTAGCCGATCCGCTCGTCGAGCACGGCTTCGTCGGCTGTGAGGACGTCGCGTACCGCCGATTCCAGAAACTCGCCCTGGTCCATGCGCGCGACCCTGCCACAAATGCCGTTA
The DNA here is from genome assembly GCF_042739735.1 of Amycolatopsis sp. NPDC059027. Classification (NCBI taxonomy): domain Bacteria; kingdom Bacillati; phylum Actinomycetota; class Actinomycetes; order Pseudonocardiales; family Pseudonocardiaceae; genus Amycolatopsis; species Amycolatopsis sp. NPDC059027. The sequence continues at coordinate 5,351 of NZ_JBHYIK010000079.1, forward strand.
AGGCCACCTTACGGGCGTCAGACGCCCGTAAGGTGGCCTTAACGGCATGTCGGAACGGTCGGGAACTCAGCCCTGCTCGGCGATGTCCGCGAGCACCGCGGAGATCGTGCGGACCGGGACGCCGGTGCCGCCCTTGCCGGTGTAGCCCCACGGCGAACCGGTGTTGAACGACGGGCCCGCGATGTCGATGTGCGCCCAGGGCAGGCCCTCGGCGACGAACTCGCGCAGGAAGATCCCGGCCGCGAGCATGCCGCCCCAGCGGTGGCCGGTGACGTTGGCCAGGTCGGCCAGCCGCGAGTCGAGTTCGCCGCGCAGCTCCTCCGGCAGTGGCATGGCCCAGCCGCCCTCGCCGGTCTCCTGCGCGTGCTTCGCGACGCGGTCGCGGAACTCGTCCGAGCCCATGATCCCGGCGGTGCGGTTGCCCAGCGCGACCACCTGCGCGCCGGTCAGCGTCGAGGTCTCGATCAGGTAATCCGGGTTCTCCTCGGCGGCGCGCACCATCGCGTCGGCCAGCACGAGCCTGCCCTCGGCGTCGGTGTTGAGCACCTCGACGGTCTTGCCGCCGTACATGCGGAGCACGTCACCAGGCCGGTACGACGTCGCCGACGGCAGGTTTTCCGCCAGCGGGATGTGGGCGACGACCTCCAGCGGCTGCTTGAGCTTCGCCGCCAGCACGACCGAGGCGAGCACCCCGGCGGCACCGGACATGTCCGAGGTCATGTGGTCCATGTTCGCGGCGGGCTTGATCGAGATACCGCCCGAGTCGAACGTGATGCCCTTGCCGACCAGCGCGACCTTCTTGGCCGCCTTGGCGGGCTTGTAGGCGACGCGCACCAGGCGCGGCTGGCGCGAGGAGCCGCCGCCGACGCCGAGGATGCCGCCGAATCCCTTGCGCTTCAACGCCTTCTCGTCCAGCACCTCGAACTCGAGGCCGTTCGCCTCGGCCAGCTTCTGCGCGCGGGCGGCGAAGGAGGCCGGGAACAGGTCGTTCGGCGGGGTGTTGATCAGGTCGCGGGCGATGATGACCGCCTCGGCAGTCGCGGTCGCGGTCTTGAGCGTCGCCTTGTGGTCCTTCGCGGCGCCGTCGGCGGGGCTCGCGAAGTCCACTTTGGACACCGGGGCGTCGCCGGCCTCGGAGCGGTACTCGGTGAACACGTACGCGCCGAGCACGGTGCCCTCGACGGCGGCCCGCAGGTCCAGCTCGGAGAGCGTGACGAACGCGCGGTCGGTGCCCGCCAGCGCGCGGGCCGCGGCACCGGCGGCGCGGCGGACCTGCTCGGCGGTGACGGCACCGTCCGCGTCCGCCTTGCCGAGGCCGACCGCGAGCACGACCGACGGCGTCAGCTTCCCCAGCGTCGGCAGCTTGACGATCTCCTCGGCCTTCCCGCTCGCGCCGAGCGTGGCGAGGACCTCGGCGAGCTTGCCGTCGAACGCGCCGTCGGCGACCGAGGCGCCGGAAGCGAGCACCGGCCCGTCCTCGCCCTGCAGAGTGCCGACCACGACGACGTCCGCGCGCGTCTTGGCGAGGGCCCCTTCGGAATTCTCGGAGAGGGCGAGTTTGGGCACGGTCACGGTGTGGCTCCTCGTGCGGTCTTGTCGGTACCGGACGGTGGCCCGGTCGGATCGTGAGCCATGCTAATGACAAAGCGGCCCGGAACGGAAAGGGGTTCTCGTGCGCCTCGGTGGCGGATTGCCGCTCGCGCTCGCCGTGGGGGCCGCGAGTGCCGGGTACTGGGTCCTCGCCGCGGTCGTGCTCGCCGTGCTCCTCGCCGGGCTCGCAGGGCGTCTGCCCCAGCTCGGCGAAGAGGGTCCCGAGCGGTACGTCGCCTGCTTCGCGCGGCTCGCCGCCGTGGTCGTGCAGGCGACAGCGTTCGGTGTCTACGCCGTTCCCTCGTACCCGGGTCTGGCCGCGGCCGCCCTTGTCGTCGTGGTCGCGGCCGCGGACTTCGCCGGAATCCGGCTGCCCGCGCCGCTGGCCCGCTGGGTGACGGTGGTGCTGCTGGTCGCGGCGCTCGTGCTGGTGGCGATATGCGTCGTGGTCGCGCCGGTCGGAGCCCGGCCCGGGATCGCTTCCCCCGGACTGCCCGGTGTTCTGGTGGCGCTGCTCGTGGTGTTCCCGCTGCTGCTGCCGCAGCGCACCGACCACGCCGGACGGCGGACGGCGGCGCTCGCCACGGTCGCGCTCCTGGTCACCGCCGCGGCGCTGTACCAGCTCGGACCCGTCCGCCTCGGCCTTTCGGCGACGTCGACGCGGGATCTGCTCGCCGCCGCCGACGCCGGGACCCTGCAGCCGCTGCTCACCGTCGTGCTGGTGCTCGCGACTCTGCCCGCTTCGCTCGCCACGTTCACCGAAGCCCGTGAACGGATCGCCCCGAGGAGCGGTACGGCGGCGGTCGCGGCCGGGCTGCTCGCCGCGGCGGCCGCGGCGGTGGCCGGTCCGTTCGCCGCGCTGGTGGCCGCCGGCCTGGGAAGTGTAGTCGAGCTGCTACTGCGTGTGCGCGCGAGCAGGTACCGTGGACGACGTGTGTGATCTCCGCTGGCGCCCGGGACAAACGGTGGTGGAGCGCTTTCTGCGGCCCGACGGCAGTGTCGGGCAGCAGCATCCGCTGAGGGTGCTTTCCGACGACGGCCGCGTGCTGCTGGCCTGGCTCCCGGCGGGCACCGCGATCATGGCCAGCAGGCTCGCCGACGGGCGGCCCCTGCGCGAGGCGCCGTTGAGCGAGCGGTTCCGCATGCCCCGGACGTCCGTGCCGTCGATCTGGCACGAGACCTCGACGCTGCGGCGCATCGCCGACGACGAGTGGTCCTCGGTGTGGTGGTTCTTCGACGCGGCGGGCGGTTTTCAGGGCTGGTACGTCAATCTGGAGGTACCGCTCGGGCGGACCGCGGCCGGCCCGGACCGCATGGACGGCATCCTCGACCTCGTCGTCACGCCGGACGGTGGCTGGCGGTGGAAGGACGAGGACGAGGCGGGCGCGGCGGTCGAGGCGGGCAGGCTCACCCCGGCCCAGCTGGACCGGCTGCGCGCGGAGGGGGAGCGGGTCGGCGGGCTGGTCGAGCGCGGGGCCTACCCCTTCGACGGGACCGGCACCGACTTCCGCCCGGAGCCCGGCTGGCCGGCGCCCCTGCTGCCCGGCTAACCCGCGAGGAGGAAGAGCGCGAGGGCGAGGACGGCGTTCACCACCAGCAGGATGACCACCGAGCGGGTCCTCAGCTCCCGCGGGATGACCTTGCCGTGGATCTTCGCCCACCACCAGATGCCGAATCCGGCGGCCACCAGGCCGAGGAAACCGCCGAAACCACTGCTGAGCAGGGCCCAGCCGACCATGCCGAGCAGACCGGCGCCGAAGGTCAGCAGGACCGCGGTGGCGAACGTCTTGACGTCCGTGCCCGCACCGGGGGACTTGGTCTTCGCGGGCTGCGCGGGGTGGTAGGTCACGTCGTCATCCTAGGCTGTCTCCCGGCGGTGTGCCGCGAGTTCCGGCGAACCGGCGAAAGGCCGGACTTCCGACTAACGCCCGTCCGACTAAGAGCTATTGTCTAACCATGACGACCACGACGCAGTTCTCGCATGTCCCACACCCGAATCCCGCGAGTGCGGACCGCGTCGCGGAAGTATTGGCGAACCCCGGCTTCGGGACGCATTTCACCGACCACATGGTCACTGTGAAATGGACCGCCGAGAAGGGCTGGCACGACGCCACCGTCGGCCCGTACACGCCGTTCACGCTCGACCCGGCGACGTCGGTGCTGCACTACGGCCAGGCGATCTTCGAGGGCCTCAAGGCCTACCGTCAGCCCGACGGTTCGATCGCCGCGTTCCGGCCCGACGCGAACGCCGAGCGGTTCCAGCATTCGGCCGAACGGCTCGCGATGCCGAAGCTGCCCGAGGACATCTTCATCGAGTCGATCCGCGAGCTGCTCGCGGTGGACGACCGCTGGGTGCCCACGAAACAGGGCGAATCGCTCTACCTGCGCCCGTTCATGATCTCGACCGAGGCCGGTCTCGGCGTGAACAGGCCCGCGAACGAATACGTGTACGCGCTCATCGCGTCCCCGGCGGGTTCGTACTTCGCCAGTGGAGTGAAGCCGGTCAGTGTGTGGCTGTCCACCGAGTACGTCCGCGCGGCGCCCGGTGGCACCGGGTTCGCGAAGTGCGCCGGGAACTACGCGGCGTCGTTCGTCGCGCAGGCGCAGGCCGTGGAGCAGGGCTGCGACCAGGTGGTCTGGCTGGACGCGGTGGAGCGGCGCTGGGTCGAGGAGATGGGCGGGATGAACCTGTTCTTCGTCTTCGGCTCCGGCTCGGACGCGCGGGTGGTGACGCCCGAGCTGACCGGTTCGCTGCTGCCCGGCGTGACCAGGAAGTCGTTGCTGCAGCTGGCTTCCTCGCTCGGCTACGCGGTCGAGGAGCGGCGTATCTCCACCGACGAGTGGGAGAAGGAGGCCGCGTCCGGCGCGCTCACCGAGGTGTTCGCCTGCGGTACGGCCGCGGTGATCACGCCGGTCGGGCACGTGAAGCACGCGGGCGGGCAGTTCTCGATCGCGGGCGGGAAGCCGGGCGAGCTGACCATGAAGCTGCGTGAGCTGCTCACCGGCATTCAGGAGGGCACGCATTCGGCGCCCGAGGGCTGGATGCTCAAGATGTCCTGATCCGGGCTTTTCCGGGGCCGTCTCGAGGGTTTTCCTTCGGGGCGGCCCCTTTTGGTGCTTGAGTGTCCTTTGTGGACGGCTGGTGTGCTGAAGGGCGCCTTCGGTGCGCTCGATGCACTGAAGGCGCCCTTCAGTGCATCCAACGCACTGAAAGCGTCCTTCAGCACCCGGCCTGTCCCGGCCCGCCGCGAACGACGCGTTCCCGACAGCACATCTAGTGACATAGCCTGTTTGCATGGCTGAGTTTGAGCAGGTTAACGCAGGTCAGGACAGCAGCGCGCCGGTTGAGGGGGCTGGCCCCGGGCTGGTCATCGACTCATACGCCCGGTTGTCGTGGAAGCCGGGTACCCGGGATCTGGAGAAGATCGAAGATCAGCTTGCGTCCAACAAGGAGCAGGTCCGGCGTGCGGGCGGGACGGTCGGCAAGGAACTGTCGGACGGGGCCTCGGCGTGGAAGAAGGGGCGTAAGCGTCCGGGCTGGGATGAGTTGCTGGAGCGGCTGGAGTCCGGGGTCAGTCAGGGCGTGGTGGTGTGGAACACCGACCGGTTGATGCGCGCGCCGATGGACCTGGAAAAGCTCATCGAACTGGGCGACCAGGGGTATCGGGTGCTCTCGGCGACCGGTGAGTATGACCTGTCCAACCCGGACCACCGGTACACGCTGCGGAACAAGACCGCTCAGGCGATGAAGGAGTCTGACGACAAGTCGCGTCGGCTCAAGGAGCGGTACAAGGGCTACCGGGCGCGGGGTCGGGCGCACTCGACCGCGCGGCGGTTCGGGTTCCCCGGTCGTGACCTGACATGGGTCCCGCCCACCGATGACGAGTACATCATCAATGAGGACGGGGAAGAGATTTTGGTGGAGTCGCTGCGCCCGAAGGTGTCGCGGGAGCTGGTCCAGCGGGAGCGGGAAGCCTTGGCCACCGAGGCGGACAACATTCTGGCGGGTCGGCCGTTGTCGGAGGTGGCGCGGGAGTGGAACGCCGCCGGGCTGTACACCCCCTACGGTCGGGAGTGGATACCGATCACGGTGCGGGAGACGTTCAAGCGTCCGACGTTGGCCGGTCGGATCGAGCACGACGGCGTTCTTGAGGGACGTATGCGCGGAGAGCCGATCTTGGAAGAGGCGACGTTCCTGGAACTGCGGGCACTGTTCGCCTCCCGCCGCCGGGGCGCGGCACCGGGACGGAAGTATCTCGGGTCCGGGATCATCCGCTGCGGGGTGTGCTACCGGCCGTTGCACGGCCGCACGCACGGCAAGCGCAAGGACGGGACACCGCGTTACAACTACTTTTGCAACAAGGGCGCGCGGGGCTGCGGAACGATCTTCGCCGATATGGACGCGGTGGACACGCAGTTGCGGGCGTTCGTGCTGCGGCGGTTGTCGGACAAGAGCCGCGCGGCGGCGATCAACGCCGCGCGTTCACGGGTGGCGGGTCGGCACGCGGAGATCGCGGCGGACTTGGAAAGGCTGCGCAAGCTTCAGGCGGGTATCTCGGCGCGGCTGGGGCTGGAAGAGATGAGCGAAGAGGCGTTCGACGCCGCGAACCGCCCCCTGGTGAAGCGGATCAAGGCGCTGACCAAGGAACAGAAGGCGTTGCCGGGCGGGTCGCCGGAAACGCCGCTGGTCCCGCTGAGCGTGGCGGAACTGAAAGCCGAGTGGGACCGGGCCGAGCTGATCTCCGATCGGCGCCGGATGCTGACCAGCGCGCTGGAAGGCCGGTGGCTGGTGATCAACCCGCGCGGCAAGGGCACCGGACACCGGGGATTCGACCCCGCCCGCGTGGTCGATATCCCCCCGAACCCCGACCCCGAGGATGACGACGTGGACGCGGGCGAGGCTGCCCCCGCCAGCGACAACGACCGGTAGGCTGGAGTGCCAGTGCCGGGAAAGGTGGCGTAATCGTGGTCATGTTCAGTCCGGGCAGCGGACCGCTGCCTACGGGACATGAAGACACCGCAAAATCCAATGTGGACGCGTTCGTCACGGATGTGTGCGCACGGTGGAACTACACCCTAGTCACGTCGCAGCGCCGTCCCGAGGACGACCGCGACGACGGGCGTTACACGTGGGACCTGGAGTTTCGGCGCCCGAACGGGAAGCACCACACATGCCGGGTACACATGTTCGGCGTCCCGCGCGACTACGGCCAAGGGGAGAACCCGCTCACGTTCCCGGAACCACGGTTGTACGTGGACGGTAGTTCGTGGGTGTGGGACTTCGCGGTGAAGCAGGCGGCGGCGAGTTTCGATCGCGACCCCGACGACGAGAGCAACCCCGAACACCCCAAGTACGGCACGCGCTAGCAGAGCAGGCCACTTAAGGCGTTGGCCCCCTCCACCGTCGTGGAGGGGGCCAACAGGGGGCGGTCTCACCGGCCGTATCAGCCAGCCTCGCGCCGGGCGCGGCGGGTCTGGATACGGTCGAGTGTCGCGGCTACCGATCGGATCGCGGCGGTCGACAGTGGCGGCAGCGCGGCGCATTTGACGTCCCAGTACTCCTCGTTGTTCATCGGGTCACCGCTTGTGCGGAGGTCATCCGGGGAACATCCCAGGACCCTCGCGAGTGTGGCGATCGTGTTCGGGTCTGGCACGTGCTCTCCTTTCTCGATGTGGTCGAACAGGGCGGATGTCAGTCCGGCGCGTTCGGCGGTCTCGGCTGGCTGAGACGCCGCACGTGTCGGTAGCCGCGCAGACGCGGCGGTGAAAACGCTGTGTCGGACGGGTGCTGCTCATCGTGGGCGGACGGGTGGACAGTCAGGGGCTCGTTTCACCTCCCCTCGGCCGGGAACGGGAGGCGTGGTGGCCCGGCCGCCGGGGTAGCGGCGGCCGGGTGGGTGCCACTGATGCGGTGGGATTTTCCCGGGTTTCACCTGGAAATGGGTGTGTCTCGCGCGCGGGGCCGCTACCCGCTACCGCGCTGGTCAGGCACGGTTTCAGAGGGGCTACCGGGGTGCTACCGGCCGCTACCGGGTAGCGGTGCCTAGCGCCGAAGTAGTGGCCGGTTCCGGGCCGGTTCACCGGCCGCCACCACCGCGCCGGTAGGTATCCCAGGCGTCGGCGACGTGCTGGCGGTAGTAGCCGCGCCGGTTGCGGCCGTCCATCTTGATCTGAACCGGCGCGACCCCGAGCGGAAGCATGAGCGCGGCAAGGTCTTCCGCGCCCCATTCGCCGTAGCGGGCGTCGAGAGTGGCCAGCCGGGAAAGCAGGTCCTCTGTCCACAGCTTCTCGGCGGCGTCGAACGCGGTTAGCACGTCGACCACGCCTTGACCGTCCACAGTGGGTACGGACAGCCCGAGCGCCCCGTCGCCCGCCGCGTCGGCGGCGGCCCGGCGCCGGGCGCGTGCCGTGTCCCACGACTCGGCGTCGATGCGGGGCAGCCCTTGCGCGGCGCGGTGCGAGCCGAGTTCGCGTGCCCGGTCTCCGCCGAGGGGCCGGAACTTGGCGATCAGTGGTTCGCGGGACCCGGCGGCGTACACGTACGCCTTGCCCGCGTCCTCCGGCCCGTCCCCGGTCGCCGGGTTCAACCGGTCGGGCCGCCATCCTTCGGCGATCATGTTCGGACCGAGCACCAGCCGCACATCGGCGTGTCGGCAGGGCATGAGGATCTTGCACGCCACCGAATCGGCGATGGCCGCGCCGAGCACGTCCGAGGTCGCGTCCGCCGACGCGAGTACCAGCGTGACCCGTCCCTTACGCCCGAGCCGCAACAGCGACACCGCGAGGGCTTTCGCCTTGTCGGTCAGTTGCGGGTACTCGTCGACGAACACCACCAGCCCCGGCCGCTGCGCGGAGACCTCCCACGCGTCGCCCATGCCCATGTCGGTGAGCATCTTCGGGCGTGCCTCGGCCAGCGCGACCGCATCGGCCAGCGCGTCCTCAATTCCGGCGTGGTCGCGTTCGCGGCGCCCGATCGCCCCGCCGAGGGCTTCCAGCCCGTTGCCCGAGGGATCGAGATCCCAGACCAGCCCGTCCGCGCACGCCGAGACCGCATCGGCCAACGCCCGTAGCGTCTGGGACTTCCCGGACCCTGGGACCCCGATCACCACCACGTGTGTGCCCAGGAAGGTCAGGGCGAGGTCGGACCCGTCCATCCGCCGGGCCACCACGTGCGCGTCGGCCAGCGACCCGGACAACGGCGGCCGGTTGACCGCGTTGGGTAGGGACGCGAACGGGTCCCGTTCGGCCAGCCGCAGCACCACGCGAGCGCGGCGGGATCGGTCCGGCGCGGCCAGCAGGCCGCCCGAGGGGAGATCGAGGGTGGTTTCCAGTTCGCCGAGTTTGGCGACGACGGCGGCGGGGGTGCCGCGCCGCAGGATTACCGGCACTTCCCACCCCCACGGCTGACGCGCCGCGTCCCCTGCCATGCGCAGGTCGATCCCTTCGGCCCGCACGGCGCGGGCGACGCAGTCGGCAGCCTCGGCGCGGGTGTGCGCGTCGGCGATTGGGTACGGCTCACCCTCGGCCTTCTCCTCTTCCTCCGGGGTCGGCTTTTCCTTGGGGCCACGCAGTTTCCGCCCGATCGGCGCCGTGATGAGCACATAGACCGTGCCGAGTACCCAGTAAACGAGTGGCCCGTAACGGTCGGCGAGTACCGCGACCGTGACCCACACGGCGATGATCAGCACGGCGGTGATGCCGAGCCGGGTTCCGGCCGCCTTGCGCCACTTGCGGCGCAACCGGGTTTCCACCCGGACCCGGCCTTCTTCCTTCGCCAGAGCCAAAATCCCGGCGTAGTCGGAGTACGCCGACACATAGCGGGCGAGGTGCCCGGCAAGCCACACCGTGGTGATCGTGGAATGCAGGATGAGCCACCACGCCACGCGCGGCCCGCGTGTCACCAGCGCCACCACCGCACGCCAGGCCAGCCGTAGTGCGAGACGGGGCGCGGTATGCACGAGCCAGCCGCGCGCGTCGGCCAGATACGGGCGCAGCCACCGCCACAACACCCGCAGCAGCCACCATGCCGCATGGCCCACGACCCGGGCGAGGACACGGATTGCGCGCCCGGCCGTGCGCAGCGCGCGGCCGATCACCGGCCAGCCGTGCCACCCGGCGACCCGCCGGGCGCACACCGCCAGCCGGGCGGCCAGCCGCACGCACCACGCCCACGCCCGCACGGCGGCACGCCCGCACACCGTGAGGGCGTAGGCCAGCCGGGGGAAGTAGGCGACCTGATGGGCCACCCACGCCGCCATCGGCATCCCGGCCCGGCGGGCAAGGCACCGCAGCATGGTCACGGCGGCGAGGACGACGGCCGCGTACAGCCGCCCGAGCACAGCCCACACGCGGGCCGACACGGTGACGATCCCGCGTGTCAGCGGGGTCTGATTCCGGTTACCGGTCAAGGGCATCACCACCCTCACGGCCGGGGCGCAGATGCTCCCCGGCCACGTCCGCGCCGGGGCGAGGGGCGGGAATCCGCCCGGTCACGTCCCTCGGCCGGACGTCCTCGGCGGTGTCGGCGGGGGCCGGTTCCGCGGTGGCCCCAGCCGGCGCCGCGGATGTGGATTCGGCCGGCGTGTCCCCGGGCCGGGACTCGTCGGCGGTCCGCCAGGACGGCGGGGCGGGGGTGGTGCCGTTCGGGCCGGAGAGTCCGGCCCGCTCACACTCGGCGACGTAGGCGGCGGCGATACTCGCCACCGCGTGCGCCTCCCGGATGATCTGCCGGAACAACCACGCCCCCGTGGGCGCGTCGTTGTCGGCGACGAACGCGGGCAGCTCCTCGCCGAGCCACCCGAGGTGAAACAGTCGGGCCTGGAGATTTTCCCAGGTCACAAGGGTATTCATAAGAGGTAGAGCCTTTCTCGTAGGGGAACTACAACCAACATGACGCACAACCTATCGAATAGGTTGCCTACGAGAAGGTACGCGTTACGATCGCTGTGCGCAAGACCTCACGCACATCAGATTGACAGGGTGTGGACAACCTGTGCGATAGGTGCGACACTGGCGACAGCAGACAACGCTGACCAGCACCACACGACACGGGACAACCACAGACACGGCCGCCGGAGGCCGGACCCCAGACAAGCGCCCGTCGGTGCTCCCAGAGGACGTGACCCATCATGGCCAAGACCGCCACCGCGAAGGACAAGACCAACGCCGCAGCGACGGCACTGCGCGCCGAGATCGCCGACGGCACGCTCGCGCCCGGGGACTGGCTCCCTTCCGAAGCGCAGCTGATCGCCCGGTTCGGGGTGTCGCGCTACGCCGCCCGCCAAGTTGTCGCCCGGCTGGTTACCGAGGGCCTCGTGACCAGCGTGGACGGCAAGGGCACCTACGTGCGGCCCCGCCGCGAACGCGCCCGCCACGCCGACACTCGCACCCTGACCCGCACCCCCGGCGGGTTCACCGACGCCGACACCGACGCGTGGGAGCAGGCCGAGAAGCCCACCACCTACCGCACCACCGCCACCGAGGATCTCGCGCTGACGCTCGGCGTTCCCGAACACACCCCCGTGTTCGTCACCGACCGTCTGCTCACCTCCGGGGATCGCCGGATGGTGCATCGCTTCTACGTGCCGCTGGCCACCGCCGCGCAGGTCCCGGCGATCGAGGCCGACCCGTTCCGCACCCCCGGCGAGATCTACACCGATCTCACCGCCGCCGGAATCGACCTGGAATGGGTCGAGAGCGTGCAAGCCGCCATCCCGGCCCCCGACGACGCCGCCAGCCTGCACAGCACCCCCGGCGCCCCCATCCTGGTCACGCGCCGACTGGCCACCGACCCCACCGGGCGGGCACTGGCCATGGAGGAAACCCGCCGCAGCGCCGACGGCGTCCAGCTCACCTACCGCATCACCCCCGCCTGAACCCCCGTCCGGGGGGTTTTTTGGGGGGCGGCCCCGGCGGGGGGGGGGGGCGGGGGAGGGGATCTGGTGCGTGGAGGGGGTGGGGTTTGTGCGCGCGGCGGTGGGGCA
>NZ_JBHYIK010000079.1:16933-21943 GCF_042739735.1 Amycolatopsis sp. NPDC059027
TTGCGGATCTGGGCGATCCGGCCGTCCATCGCCGCCCTTTTGGCCCCCCCCGCGCACAAACAGGGTTGGGCCCGGGTGTACACAAACCCCCCCCCCCCCCCCGGGCCGCCTCCTCCCCCCCCCCCCCACCCCGGCCCTACCCCCCCCCCGTTCATGAACGGATGATCGCTGACTTGGGGTCAACTGGCACCGTCTGATCCGCTCAGCACTGGAGTCGATCAATTTGCGGGATTCTTCGATCCGGAACCTGGCACGACGCAGAAGGGCATCCACCTGATCCGCCCGCACCACTTCGCATCTGTCAGTGCCCATGCCGCCATCTTGCACTTGTAAGGCGTCGGTGTCCGCCCTAGTGCTCAGGCTGCGTCGGTCCGGCCCGGTGGCGGGGTGCCCGACGACAAGAGGGCGTCGATGCGGCGCACCGCCCCGGCCGTGAGTGTCACCACCACCACGGGCGTGCCGTCCTCCCGCAACGTCGGTACCAGCGTCAGCGCCGGATCACTCAACCCGGCGCGGTTCATCGACTCCCGTAGCGCCTCGGCCATCGCCACCGCCGCCCGGTAGGCGGCCACCACGGCGGGCGCCTGCTCCGCCGTGACCGCCTGAAACGTGATCTCCCCATCCCACTCGTTCGGGTCGAACCTGTCATGCGTGTCGTGTGTCGTCATCGCTGGTGGGCCTTTCGGTCGTCCTCGTGTCACAGGGCGACCCCGCGCACCACCGCCGGATGATCTGTCCCGGCGCAGCACGAAGCACCCCGATACCCTGGGCATCGGGGTTGCTCCGGCTTCCCCAGCCGGGCCACCCGCACTTCTTCGCCGTTGGACGGGTGGCCCGGCCCTGCTACTTCCCTCTTCCCTCCCCGCTCTCGTTAGCCCTCTTGTCGTTGTCCTCCTGCGTCACCTCAAGCAGCTTGCTGAGGAAATTCGCCTTCTTGACGTCCCCTTCTTCGGTCAGCGCGTGCAGGGCAGCGGCGGCGGCCTGCTTCTCTTGTTTGGCGGGCTCTCGTTTCGATCCGATTTCCGGGTCCACCTTTCATGTCTCCGTGCATGTCTGTTTGGCGTTCAGTAATTCGGGCACAGTCTGCGGCCACGGTCGCGATATCGACTGAAGCGCGAGCGCGTTCGTGAGCGCCATAACGTCGAGCAAGCAATTGTCGTGTGACAACAACCGGGCCGAACCGTCGAGTGTCAGCCGCCATTGAGAGCGGCCGTGATGCTCGGGGTGTTTCTGTTTCTCGATATACCCTGCCCTGCGCAGATGCCACAGCTGATTCGACAAGAAATTGGGAGCCAGCCCAGTCGCCGCTACGAGGCTGGAAAAGTCGACCCACGCCCGGTCCCGCAACAGCGAGACGATCACCCACCGGACCGGATGCAGGAACATCGGCTCCAGACCGCTCAGGTACCCGGCATCGTCCCGACCGGGCATCACGACTCCGGGGCGGGGCGGCGCCAGTGGATGAACGCCAGAACCCACCGCCGCGCACCCGGGACACGGCACAGCAGGTCCAGCAGCACCATCCCGGGCCATATCGCCCCGAACGCCACGGCCAGCACGACCGCGCGGGTCTTGACCTGTCCCTGAAACCACTGCCACGGCAACGGCGCCCGCAGGTCCCGGTACAGCGTCACGCCGAACCACACGCCGACACCGGCCCACACAACCAGCGTGATGTAGTCGCTCATGACGTCATCTCCCATGTCCGGTCGGTCGCTGTCAGGGGAGGGCTGTCCTCGGTCAGGGTCAGCCGCAGCGTGTAGCCGAAAAACCCGGCGTACTGCGCCAACGCCTCGAACAGAGTCGTGCTGTAGACGCCCTGCTCCACCTTCTCGATAGCTTGCGGATGGCGGCCAATCAGATGAGACACCGTTGCCTTGCTGAGCTTCTTCTCCTGCCGCATTTCCCGCAGCGTCGCAATCGTTTCCTCCAGGGACGCCGTCGTTCCCACAAGGCCGTATTTCACCGTCAACCCCACGGGTAGTTGACCGTGAGATCGATCCACATTTGTGCCTGCCGCTGCGCCCGCTCCACATCGGGCGTCCCGACCTGATGACACCACGTCCGCCCCGTCTCGCAGACGGTGCCGTCCGGCCCCGGCTGATCGCTCGCTTTCTGCTGGCCCCGCAGTTCCCACGGATACTTTCCCTGCTCGGCTCGCGACAACGTCCACGTGCGCGCTCCCTCCTGAAACCGGTACACGTCGCGGCCCACCAGCACCCAATTCCCGGACGCTCGTTTCCTCGGTGCTCGTTTCGCCATGGCCGTTCACAATTCCCGACAATTCTCTTCTCCAGTAATTACCGCCTCGCCTTTTCGGGGTTCACGGGTCGCAGCGGCCATCACCCCCGCACGCGTTCGGCGAAAACGGGTCCCGCACGCCACCGAACGCCAGCCGCCACGCCTCATCGGCAGGCACACCCGCAGCCCGGAACAACTGCCGCGCCACCGTCAACGCGAACCGCCCCGCCACCATCGAGGCCTGATCACCAGCCGCGACACCGCCCGGCGTGCCCCCGGGCGGCGGGGCAAGTGCCTGGCCCAGGTCACGGACCAGCTCGGCGCGGCGCCACCGGTCCGGCTCCACCGCCAGCAACCGCAACACCCGTGCCGCCTCCTCGGCCGCCGTCAGCGGTGAGCCCTCCGGCGCGGCCCACACCTCGCCCCGCCGCTGCGCCCGCTCCGTCTCGGCCAGCAACCCGACCAGCCCGGCGCACCGCTCCAACCCCTCCACCGCGACCGCCGACGGACCCGCCGGGCTCCGCTCGCTCAGCGCGCGGCCCGCCTCGGCGTAGGCCGCCAGCGATCGCGCGAGCCTGCCCAGCACGAACGCGCGCGCCCGTGCCGACGCCGCGCGTGCCAGCAACCGCTCCCACCGACGCGTGCGCTCCGCCGCACGATGACACCGCCGCGCCACCCGCGACGCCGCCCGGCTCACCGGCCACCGCCCACGGTGAGCGTGGGTACGCGGCGGGACCGGAGGCCCACGGGATCGCCGGGGTCAATCCGGTCCCGCCGCGTTTTCGGAGCGGCCGCTCCGGTCGGGGTTGCCGCGTCGGCGGAGGACGTGGCCGAACGCGGCACCGGGACAGCCGAGGCCCCAGAACCAGACAGCGCGGTGAACCATCGCGCGACCCGCCCGCGCCGCCGGTGCCGATGTGGTCCGTGCATCCGCTGCGCCATCGACCGCAGCGACGCTCGCGCCTCCACTATTAAGCGGCATCGCGGACACACCGCACCCGGCGCGGAGGTCATGGCGGCGGACATGAACCGAGCACCGCACAACCCCTCGAACGTCCCGCCCGCCGCCATCCCGGCCGCCATCGCCTCATCCGTCACAGCGTGATCACGCGACAGGTGCGCAGCCGTCACCCACGTCAGATGGGCAATCCGCGGCTTGGCCGTTCGCCCTCGCCCGTCTCGCACATCGGCAGTCATCAGACGCTCCCGCAGTCGTAATGTTGATGTAGTGACTGTCGCCACTTGCGGGGGTGCATCGTGAGGCCATCAACGGGCCATGTCAGGCCATGTGGGGGACATAAGGCCAGTTCAGCGGCCTATCGGCGCCTGTCACCGGCTACCGTGATGGCAGTAGGGAGGACAGGACATGGCCAGTAAGCCCCCGCGCTCACGACTCGAACAGCTCGCGCACGCGGCGCACCTGTCAGTGGTTGGGTTTTTGAAGGAGTACACACAGCAGGCAAGCCGTTGCGGTGAGGGCGACTCGGTGCACATCTCCGAGCGGCAAGCCAAGCGATGGCTTGCCGGAGGAGCCCCCACACCTCAGGCGATCTCGTGCCGGGTGCTCGAACACTGGTGGGGCGAGCCAGTAGGCCGCCTTCTCG
The DNA here is from genome assembly GCF_042739735.1 of Amycolatopsis sp. NPDC059027. NCBI lineage: Bacteria > Bacillati > Actinomycetota > Actinomycetes > Pseudonocardiales > Pseudonocardiaceae > Amycolatopsis > Amycolatopsis sp. NPDC059027. The sequence goes on from NZ_JBHYIK010000079.1 coordinate 20,779, forward strand.
GGCCTCCTGAACTCGAAGTCTCCCGAGCCCCCGTTACGGAAGAGGAACTGATCGTGAACGCTGCTCGCGAATCGGTTGAACACGCCATTGAGGCAGCATCAGCCTTAGACCCGTCGGCGCTGGAACACCTTCAGTCAGCGGCGGGTCGCGCTGCACAGGCGTATTACGTTACTCCGCCGCTGTCGATGCTTACCGATCTTGTCAGGCTCCGGAATACCGTCTACGACCAGCTTGACCGCACCCACAAACCTCGCCAGCAAGCAGAGCTTTACCTCATCGCCGGGCAGGTCTGCGGCCTGCTGTCCTCTGTGTCGTGGGATCTCGGCCATGCCGACGTGGCGGAGGAGCAAGCGCGTGCTGCGCACACGTACGGCAGTGTCATCGACCACCCATCGCTCTCGGCGTGGGCGCGTGCATTGCAAGTCACGGTCGCGTTTTGGTCTGGTCGGCCGCGCCGAGCGGTTGCGATTGCCACGGCCGCACTGGAAAACGCACCAGTCGGCACCGCGCGGGTGCGCCTGCACTCAGTGAACGCGCGCGCACTCGCGCTCATCGGTGCGCGTCAGGAGGTCCAAGCCGAACTCGACAAAGCAGCCGATGAACTAGACCGCGCCGGTGATGACCCATTTCTTGACGAGATCGGCGGGGAACTCGGTTTCGATCGATCACGGCGGGCGTTGTGCGCGGGCGCCGCGTACGTCGCCCTCGGCGATGGGGACCGGGCTGAGACCGAAGCGCTCGGAGCCTTGGAGCTATTCAGCCAACTACCCGAGGCGTCGCGGTGGGGTGCCGGTGAGTTGGGCGCGCGCGTTGACCTTGGCACCGCACGAGCGCTACGCGGAGACCTGGCCGGTGCGGCCGATGCACTCGTGCCGGTGCTCGATCTCGACCCAGCCCGCCGGACGGAAGCTCTTTCCCAACGGATGCAAGGACTTGGACGCCTGCTCACTACCGCCCGATACCGGGGGGCAGTAGAAGCCGCGCAACTCGGTGAAGGAATCGAAGACTTCACCGCAAGCAGCCTCGCGCGCGCCTCGGCAACCCGGATGATCACCGCACGCGAGTAGTTGGGAATGCCGGTGCGGCGGGGAGTTAAGCCCCCCCCCCCCCGTGCCCGTCGCGAGCGTCCCACGTGCCCAATAAAGCCCCCGCGGTTTGGGCTGGG
>NZ_JBHYIK010000079.1:21953-28838 GCF_042739735.1 Amycolatopsis sp. NPDC059027
AGCCGCCCGGCCGGCCCGCGCGCCCGCCCGACTTCCGCCGCCTGTCGTTTTTTTCGGGGGGGGGGGGGGGGGGGTGGCCCCCCCCCCCCCCCCCGGTCCCGTTCGCGAGCGTCCCACGTGCCCAAGATCGCCCGCTCTTTGTCGGCTGCAATCCCTTGTTCAGAAGCACGCTCATGCGCGACCCCAGCGTCGCCAGTCTGGAGCCACGACCAGGTATCGCGGACCGTTGCCCGTAGCGGACGCGGGGTCAGCCCCGATGTGCGGGCGCGCGTCGAATCGACGGCCCACGCTCCCGCGTAAGTGCGCCATAACGGAAGCTCCGTCCACTGCGCTACGCCTTGCGCGACAAGCCATTGCTCATCGGTGATCCACTCGAAACGAGCGTCAGAACCGACCGTATCCCGGCACGCGTCCAAGAAACCGCCCATGGTGTCGCGACCGCTGGCCGTGACGTTGAACGCACCTCCCGGGCCTGTTGCGGTGTGAAGCGCGAAAGCCGCTACGTCGCGAACGTCGATTGGCTGGATTGCCCGGTCCGGCCGCCCCGGGGCCAAGACCCGTCCGCCACGCTGAACGCGCCGCAACCACCACGGCAAGCGGCCCACATACTCACGCGGGCCGAGGATCACGCCCGGACGCAACAGCACCGTTCGACCCGGTCCAAAGGTCTCGGCCACCGCACGCTCACACCCGGCTTTCGTGAACCCGTAGACCGTCGGACCAGGGTCCGCGTCGTACCCGAAATCCGGCCCCGCGTCAGAGGGACACTCCAGCACCGCCGAATCCTCGGTTAGCGGCTCGGTGGGCCAACCTTCGTAGACCGATACGCTCGAAATGAACACGTACCGATCGGCGACGGCTTCAAGCGCTCGCGCCACGGTCAGGGTCTCTCGGGGTACAAACCCCGATGTGTCGATCACGGCGTCCCATGGGCCAGACTCGGCAAGCCGAGCAAGGTCGTCACGACTCGTGCGGTCTCCTCGGATCGTTGTCACGCCCGGCGCGTCCTCACCCGTGAGGCCACGCCGGAACGTTGTCACGTTCCACCCTCGCGAGAGGGCGTCGTCAACGACCGTTCGCCCGAGGAACCACGAACCACCGAGAACCAGTACACGCGTCACCCCGCCATCCTCGCGAACGCATGTACGGCGGTCCAACTCGGTCCCGGGGCAAGCGGCGGCTAACGATGCTTGACAGGTAAGCCCAGGTCACGTCTATGTCACAATATGAAGGTTCGCGTTGGGGACGTTCAACGTCTCGTACGCGTCGTTGGGGACACCACGCCAGCGGTGCTGCCCGCGGTTGTCCACACACCCTCCGCGTTGTGGACAACCTCCGCCCGAAACCGGCGAAAACGCGGTTCTGTCGTACCCCGCCGGTAGAATGGATGTCGGGGTCGCCCCCGGAGAGGGTGGGGGACACCCCCACGTAGCGAAGGGGCGCGTCAGGAGGCAGGGGCCGGGACCAGGGGGCCGCTGACGCCGGACTGGTCGTGGGTGGCCATCTCCGCCAGTACGCGGGCCGCCATCGCCAGCAGGGGCAGGGCCGCCACCGCGCCGGTGCCCTCGCCGAGCCGGACGTCGAGGTCCAGCAGCGCGCCGAGGTCGAGGTGTTCCAGCGCGAGCGCGTGCGCCGGTTCGCCGGTCAGCTGCCCGGCGACCCACCAGCGGCGGGCACCCGGCGCCAGCTCCTCGGCGACCAGTGCCGCCGCGGTCACCACGAGCCCGTCGAGCACGACCGGGGTCCGGCGCACGGCGGCCTGGGCCAGGAAGCCCGCCATCGCCGCGATGTCCGCGCCCGCGGTGGTCCGCAGCAACGCGACCGGGTCGGCCAGCACCGCGCGGGCCCGCCGGAGCGCGTCCCGGACCGCGGCCGCCTTGCGCATCCACGTCGTGTCGTCGATGCCGGAGCCGCGGCCGACCACCGCCACCGGCTCGCTGCCGGTCAGCGCCGCGACCAGCACCGACGCCGGAGTGCTGTTGCCGATCCCGAGATCCCCCGCGACGAGCAGATCCGCGCCGCCGTCGACCTCGGCGTCGGCGATCCGCATACCCGCCCGCACCGCGGCGAGCACCTCGTCGCCGGTGAGCGCGTCCTCGACGTCGATCGAGCCCGAGCCGCGCCGCACCTTGAACTCGCTGACCGCGCGCATCGCCGACGTCTCGGTGTCGACGGCCATGTCGACCACCCGCACGCTGGCGCCCGCCGCCGCGGCCAGCACGTTGATGGCGGCGCCGCCGGTGAGCATCGTGCCCAGCAGCTGGGCGGTGACCTCGGCGGGATAGGCCGAGACACCCTTCGCCGCGATGCCGTGGTCCCCGGCGAACACGACCACGCGCGGCCGGGAGAACGGGCGGGGCGGGGACTGGCCCTGGCAGGCCGCGATCCACACGCCGAGATCCTCGAGCCTGCCCAGCGATCCGGCGGGCTTGATCAGATTGCCGTGCAGGGCGATCGCCGCCGATCGGGCGTGGTCGTCGGGGGCCTCGATCTCGGCGAACTCGATGGGAGTCTCCACGCTCGAAACACTAGCGCCCGCAGACCCATCGGGTCCTCGCCGGTGTGCCGGGGCCAGTAGGGTTCGCGCGTGCGGGAAAGTCTTCCAGCGCCCACCGCGGCCGGTGTCGTGCTGGCCAGCGGCGCGGGCACCAGGGTCGGCGCGAAGCTCAACAAGGTGTACCTGCCCTTGGCGGGCCGCCGGGTGGTCGCGTGGTCGCTCGACGCGTTCGCCAAGGTGGCCGAGGTCGGCGTGCTCGTGCTCGTCGTCCGGCCGCAGGACGAGGAACTGGCCGCCGAGGTCGTGGCCCGGCATCCAAAGCCGGTCGAGCTGGTGCACGGCGGCGACACCCGGCAGGCGTCCGAACTCAACGCGCTGCGCCATCTCGCGCCCCGCATCGCCGACGGCCGGATCGACGCGGTCCTCCTGCACGACGCCGCCCGCCCGCTGGTGACGGCGAAGCTGATCGAGGACGTCTTGACGCAGACCAGGGAGTACGGGGGAGCGGTGCCCGGTCTCGCCGCGGACGACGTCGTCGCGGTCTCCGGCGACGCGCTGTCCTCGCGCGTGCCGGGCGCGATCCGGGTCCAGACGCCGCAGGGCTTCCGCGCCGCGCCGCTGCTGGCGGCCTACGAACAGGCCGAGCGGGAAGAGTTTCTCGGCACGGACACGTCTTCGTGCATGGAGCGGTTCTCCGCGCTGCCGGTGCGCTGGGTGCCCGGCAGCGCGGAGAACCTCAAGATCACCTACCCGCACGACCTCGTGGTCGCGGACCGGGTGATCACGGGCTCTGGGTGAGGGTCGGATCGCGCTCGACGACGCCGTCGAGGGCTTCGTCGATCGCGGTCAGCAGGTCGGCCTCCAGCTTCACCCCGGCCGCCTTGACGTTCTCGTGCACCTGCTCCGGGCGCGAGGCGCCGACGATCGCCGAGGCGACGTTCGGGTTCTGCAGCACCCACGCCACCGCCAGCTTGGCCATGCTGAGCCCGGCGTCGGTCGCGAGCGACTCCAGCTTCGTGACGCGCGTGAGCACGTCGTCGTTGAGGAACCGTGCGATCATCCGCGCGCCGTTCTCATCGGTCGCGCGGGACCCCACCGGCGGCGCCTGACCGGGCTTGTACTTCCCGGTCAGCACACCCTGCGCGATCGGCGACCAGACGATCTGGCTCAGCCCCTCCCGCTCGGCGGCGGGCACGACCTGCGGCTCGATGACCCGCCACAGCATGTTGTACTGCGGCTGGCTGGAGATGAGCGGGATCTTCAGCTCACGGGCGAGCGCCGCGCCCCGGGTGATCTGCTCCGCCGTCCACTCCGAGACGCCGATGTAGAGCACCTTGCCCTGGCGGACCAGGTCCGCGAACGCGCCGAACGTCTCCTCCAGCGGCACCGTGCGGTCGAACCGGTGCGCTTGGTACAGGTCGACGTAGTCCGTGCCGAGCCGCTTCAGGGAGGCGTGCGCCGACTCCATGATGTGCTTGCGGCCCAGCCCCTTGTCGTTCGGGCCGCCGGGCCCGGTCGGCCAGAAGACCTTGGTGAAGATCTCCAGGCTCTCCCGCCGCTGCCCCTTGAGACCACGTCCGAGCACCGACTCCGCCGCCGTGTTGGCGTACACGTCGGCCGTGTCGAAGGTGGTGATGCCCGCGTCGAGCGCGGCCTTGATGCAGGCCTGTGCCTGCTCCTCCTCGACCTGTGACGAACGCAGGTCAGTTCGGGATCGGGTCGCCCGGCTTGAGCCGCGGCTTGGGCACGCGCAGCTTGCGGATCTGGCTGGCGCGGACGAACGCGTACCAGCCGACGGTGCGGCCGTTGATGGTCTCCTTCGGGAACCGTTCCCTGGCCAGCTTCGCGATCTTGCGGCCGTTGACGAAGCCCTCGATCGCCATCACCAGCAGCATCGCGGTGCACAGCAGCGTGACGTACTGCTGCGCGGCGGGGTAGGGCACGAGCAGGGCCACGAACACGAGGATGGCCAGCGGCATGAACAGCCCGAGCAGGTTGCGCCGCGAGTCCACCAGGTCCCGGACGTAGGCCTTGACCGGCCCGCGGTCACGGGGCAGCAGGTACTTGTCCTCGCCCGCCATCATCCGGTCCCGGCGTTCCTTGGCGGCGGAGCGGCGCTCCTCCTTGCTGACCGGGTTGGCCTTGCGCAGTTCCTTGTTGCGCTTCATCGCCTCGCGCATGGTGGTCGGCGGCGGGGCCACCGGGCCACGCCGCTTGCCCTCCGCTTCGCGCCGCTTCGGGGTGGCCTTGCCCTTGCCGGGCGTGTAGGCCTTCCCCTGGACGTCGACGGCGTCCGCCTCGACCGACTCGGCTTCGGTGGCGGGGGTGTCAGCAGAGCTGCGGCGCAGGAACCTCACCTCACCAGGGTATTGCAGGCGTCACGGCGCCGTTCACCAGGTCGATCGATGTGCGACCATGGAGGGGAACAGATCGGGACCCTGCCGTGTTGTACGTAGTGCACCAGGAGTACCCGCAGGAAGTTCGACCAAGAGGGAGTGCCATGACGACCGCTGAGCAGACCGGCGCTGGTACCGCCGAGGAGACCCACGGCGTGACGTTGACCGACGCCGCGGCCGCCAAGGCGAAGGCGCTGCTCGAGCAGGAGGGCCGCGACGACATGCACCTGCGCATCGCCGTTCAGCCCGGCGGCTGCGCGGGCCTGCGCTACCAGCTGTTCTTCGACGAGCGCGAGCTCGACGGCGACCTGTTCCGCGACTTCGACGGCCTGCGTGTGGCCGTCGACCGGATGAGCGCGCCGTACGTGTCCGAGGCCGTGATCGACTTCGTCGACTCGATCGAGAAGCAGGGCTTCACGATCGACAACCCGAACGCGACCGGGAGCTGCGCCTGCGGCGACTCGTTCCACTGACGCGCCGCGCCTGCCGACAACGGAGAAGGGCCGTTACTCCACGGGGAGTAACGGCCCTTCTCCGTTGTTGTGCGATGTCTGCGGTCAGACGTACGCGTCGAGTTCGGCGACCTGCGCGTGGCACGCGTCGTCGACGGTCCATGGCGGCGCCGCTTCGCGTGGCAGCGGCAGGTTCTCGGCTTGGAGGGCGGCCGGGATGTGGGCGCAGTCGGAGATCAGTTCGCCGATGGTTTCCGGTTCCGGGACGACGTTCGGGGCGTTCACGTCGGTCACGCTATTGATCCGCACTCCAGCCGGAAAGCAGTACCAGCCGGTAGTGTCGTCTGGTGCGCGCGAATTACCCGTACGGGTTACGACTCACGGGTAACTTGCGTCCCCAGCCGAGGTCGAGGAACAAGAGGAGTACCGGTGGCAGACAAGGCCAGGATCGCGGTGTCCGGCAGTATCGCAACCGACCATCTGATGCACTTCCCCGGCAGGTTCGCCGAGCAACTCGTCGCCGAGCAGCTGCACCGGGTCTCACTGAGCTTCCTCGCCGATGATCTGGTCGTCCGGCGCGGCGGGATCGGCGCCAACATCGCCTTCGGTCTCGGCGTGCTCGGGGTGCGGCCGGTGCTCGTGGGCGCGGTGGGCGCCGACTTCGCCGACTACCGATCCTGGCTCGAGCGCCACGGCGTCGACACCTCCGGCGTGCTCGTCTCCGAGGTCGCGCACACCGCGCGGTTCGTCTGCACCACCGACCAGGACCTGTGCCAGATCGCCACGTTCTACGCCGGCGCGATGGCGGAGTCGCGCAACATCGAACTGCAGCCGATCGCCGAACGCGCCGGCGCGCTGAGCCTGGTGCTGATCAGCCCGGACGACCCCGACGGCATGATCCGCCACGCCGAGGAATGCCGTCAGCGCGGCTACGACTTCGCCGTCGACCCCTCGCAGCAGCTCGCCAGGATGGACGGCGAGCAGGCCCGCGGGTTCGTCGCCGGGGCGAAGTACCTGTTCAGCAACGACTACGAATGGGAACTGCTGCTGCAGAAGACCGGCTGGACCGAGGCCGACGTGCTCGGCCAGGTCGGGATGCGGATCACCACGCTGGGCGAGAAGGGCGTCGAGATCGTCGGCAAGGACGGTGTTTCGCTGACCATCGGCGCGGTGCCGGAGCGGGCGAAGGTCGACCCGACCGGTGTCGGCGACGGCTTCCGCGCGGGCTTCCTCGCCGGTCTCGACGGAGGCCTCGACGTCGAGCGGTCCGCGCAGCTCGGCTCGCTGGTCGCGGTGCTCGTACTGGAGACCGTCGGGCCCCAGGAATGGACCTTCGACCGCGCCGACGCGCTGGCCCGCATCGGCGAGGCCTTCGGCCCGGCTGCCGCCGACGAGATCGCCCCCGTCCTGCCCGCCGTCTGACCCGCTGTCCGCGCGGTTCAAGACGCCGTCAAGGCCCCCCATACGGGGGCCGACACCCCGGAGGGGGGCAGTACGGGCGGCCGGGGCGCGAGAGCTGGTCGGGGGTGACACGCGCGGG
>NZ_JBHYIK010000079.1:28848-34427 GCF_042739735.1 Amycolatopsis sp. NPDC059027
CGCCAGACGCCCGTAAGGTGGCCTTGACGGCAGGCCGGGACCCTAGAGCTTGACGGGGTAGACAGGCTCGGGGATCTCGGGCTTGATGCGGTGCTCGACGAAGATCCCGTGCCAGATCATGAACACCAGCAGCGCCCAGATCTGCCTGCTGCGGTCGAACTGCCCGGCCTTGTGCTCCTCCAGCAGCGCCAGCACGGCGTTCTTGTCGAGCAGCGCGTCGGTCTTCGAGTCCGCGATGATCCCGCGTGCCCAGTCGTACATCTCGTCCCGCAGCCAGTGCCGGATCGGCACCGGGAAGCCCAGCTTCTTCCGGTTGATCACGTGCGGCGGGATGATCTTCGTCAACGCCTTGCGCAGCGCGTACTTCGTGGTACCGCCCGCCAGCTTCTGGTCGAGCGGGATGCTCGCGGCGACCTTGAACACCTCGGCGTCGAGGAACGGCACCCGCAGCTCCAGCGAGTTCGCCATGGTCACCTTGTCCGCCTTGACCAGGATGTCGCCGCGCAGCCAGGTGAACAGGTCGACGTGCTGCATCCGCGCGACCGGGTCCCAGCCCTTCGACTCGCGGTACCAGGGCGCGGTGACGTCCATGAAGCCGATGCCCTCGGCGAAGTCCGGCAGCACCGCGCGCAGCTGCTCGTCGCGGAAGTTGCGCGCGTTGCCGTAGTAGCGCTCCTCCAGCGTCAGCGCGCCACGGCGCAGCAGGTCCTTGCCGCGTGTGCCCTCGGGGATCTTCGTGGAAACCTTGCCGAGCAGCTTCCGCACACCGCCGGGGATCTTCTCGAACGGCGCCAGCGACAGCGGTTCGCCGTAGATCGTGTAGCCGCCGAACAACTCGTCCGCGCCTTCACCGGACAGCACCGCCTTGACGTGCTTGCGGGCCTCGCGGGCGATGAACCACAGCGGCACCAGCGCCGGGTCGGCCACCGGGTCGTCGAGGTACCAGACGATGAGCGGCAGCGTTTCCATCATCTCGTCCGCCGACACGATGCGGACCACGTGCTCGACGCCGATCGCCGCGGCCGACTCGGCGGCGACGTCCACCTCGGAGTAGCCCTCGCGCTCGAACCCGCTGGTGAACGCGATGAGGTTCGGGTTGTGCTCCTTGGCCAGCGTCGCGGTCGCGGTCGAGTCGATCCCGCCGGAGAGGAAGGCGCCGACCGTGACGTCCGGGTCGGAGATCATGTGCTTGGAAACCGAGTCGCGCATCACATCGGCGATGCGCTCGTACAGCGCTTCGGCCTCGGCCTCGCTGTTCACGGGCTTCACGGTGAACTGCGGGTGGAAGTACCGGGTGAACTTCACCTCACCGCCGGGCTTCAGGCGGAACGACGTGCCGGACTCGACGCGGCGGATCCCGGTGTGCAGCGACTCGGGCTCGGGCACGTACTGCAGGACGAGGTAGTGCTGCAGGGCCGTCCGGTCCAGCTCCTCGGCGACGCCGAGCGTGTCCGACAGCTCCAGCAGGGACTTCTTCTCGCTGGAGAACGCGATCCCGCCCGGTCCGGCGGAATAGAACAGCGGCTTGATGCCGAACGGGTCGCGCGCGCCGAAGACCACCTTCTCCTGCGAGTCCCAGATCAGGAAGGCGAACATGCCGCGCAGCTTCTCGACCGCGGCCTCGCCGAGGTAGTGGTACGCCGCGACGATCGCCTCGCCGTCGCCCTCGGTGCCGAACTTCGCGCCGTGCTCCTCGGTCAGCTCTTTTCGCAGCTCGAGGTAGTTGTAGATCTCGCCGTTGAAGTTCAGCGTGTAGCGCGCCGGAGCCTCCGGCGGGCCCCAGACCAGCGGCTGGTGCGCGTGCTCGACGTCGATGAAGGCGAGCCGGTTGAAGCCGTAGACGACCTCGGCATCGGCCCAGGTGTCCTGCTCGTCCGGGCCGCGGTGGCGCTGGCAGCGCATCGCCGCGCCGACGGCGTCACGGGCGTTCGCCGCGTCGGTCTCGGTGGCGCAGATCAGTCCAAGCAGGCCGCACACGTGTACTCACACACCTCTGGTCGTGGCCGGGGTCTGGGAAGGGCCCAGTATGCCGCGCGCCACCGGTACCCGGCCGTGGTGGGTGACACGTGTGTCACGCGTACCCCTTGGGCGGCGGGATCCGCCAACTCGGCTAGGCTCCGCCTGTCACGAAGATCGGTCGAGGAGGCTCTGGGTGAAAGGGCGAGGCGCAGTGGGAAATCCAGGGCGCACCCCGGTGGGTAAGCGGGTCGGCCGCGTCGCCGCGCTGGTGGTGCTGGTCGCGCTGACCGCGACGGGCTGCTCGGGCGACGAGATCCTGCGGTTCGGCTGGCCGGTGGGTGTCACCCCGCAGGCGAACGACATGCGGTGGCTGTGGACCTGGACCGTGATCGCCGCGCTGGTGGTCGGTGTCATCGTGTGGGCGCTGATCTTCTGGACCGCGACCTTCCACCGCAAGAAGAAGACGGCCCCTGGCGAGGAAGAGGAGCTGCCCCGCCAGTTCCAGTACAACATCCCGCTGGAGCTGTTCACGGTCGTCGTCCCGACGATCATGGTCTGCGTGCTGTTCTTCTTCACCGCGACGACCGAGAGCAGGGTTCTGGACAAGAAGCCGAACCCGGACGTCACCGTGGACGTGATCGCCTTCCAGTGGAACTGGGAGTTCAAGTACGAGGGCGACAAGGCCAAGCGCGCCGACGGCGGCCAGGTCAGCACGGTCGGCTCGTCCGGCGAGATCCCGCTGCTGGTGCTGCCGACGAACAAGACGATCGAGTACAAGCTGCGCTCGACCGACGTCATCCACTCGTTCTGGGTCCCCGAGTTCCACTTCAAGCGGGACGTCATGCCGGACCCGGAGAAGAACAACCAGGACTTCTCCTTCCAGAACTCCATCGACCGCGAAGGCTCCTTCGTCGGCCGGTGCGCGGAGCTGTGCGGCACGTACCACTCGGTGATGAACTTCGAGGTCCGCGCGCTGTCGCCGGACAAGTACGACCGGTACATCCAGCTGCGCACGCAGACGAACCCGAAGACCGGCAAGCCGAACACCGCGTCCGAGGCGCTGTCGGCGATGAACTGCGGCGAGCTGTGCAGCCCGTACGCGGTCACCACCAAGCCGTTCAACACCGACCGCACCGCCCGTACCGCGTCCAACTGACCCGGTCCGAAGCTTCGAAAGGAAACGTCCATGAAGGTCGAAGCGCGGATCTTCGACATCGTCGCGGGCTTTGCCTTCGTCGTGGCCGTCATCTACGGGTTCATGACCCACTACATGAGCGGCTACGGCACCGAACCGGTCGGCGTGGTCGCCCTGATCCTGACCGGCGGGCTCGCCCTGCTGGCCGGGAGCTACCTGCGGTTCGTCTCCCGGCGGATCGAGGCACGCCCGGAGGACCGGGAGGACGCGGAGATCAGCGACGGTGCCGGCGAGCTGGGCTTCTTCAGCCCGGGCAGCTACTGGCCGATCGGCCTGGCCGCCTCGGCGGCGCTCGGCGGCCTCGCGCTCGCGTTCTTCCACGTCTGGCTCCTCGTCATCGCCATCGTCGCGCTGCTGATCACGATCGGCGGACTGGTGTTCGAATACCACACGGGTCCGAACCACGAGTGACGTTCACCGCGGTCCTGGTGGTGCGGCGCGGAGCGAGCGCCGCCGCCAGGACCGCGAGCATGCCCAGCAGCTCCGGCCAGCTGGGCCGGTGCCCGTAGGCCGCGACGTCCACAAGCACCGCGACCACGGGATACACGTAGGACAGCAGGGCGACCGTGGTCGTCGGAAGTTTCCCGATGCTGGCGTAGATCAGCACGTACATCAGTGCCGTGTGCACGGTGCCCAGCAGCACCAGCCACAGTAGGCCGGACGTCGTCGACGGCAGCGGCGTCAGCAGCAACGCGGGCGCGAGCAGGACAGCGCCGACCGCGCACTGGACCGCCGCCAGCAGATGCGGCCGGATGTGCGTGAGCTGCTTGGCCACGAAGGACGCTCCCGCGTAGAGCAGGGCCGCGCCGAGTGCCAGCCCGATTCCCGCCAGCCGCACGGGTTTCCCGTCCTCGCCGTGCGCGGACAGGGAGATCACCGCGACCCCGCCGAACGCGATGCCCGCCCGGACGAGGTGGTTCTTCGTCACCTTCTCGCCGAGGAACGCCGCGGCGAGACCGACCAGGATCAGCGGCTGGGTGTGGTAGACGACGGTGCTGACGGAGATCGACGACAGCGCGTACGAGGCGAACAGCAGCACCCAGTTGCCGACGAGGAAGACGCCGCCCAGCACCGCGAGCAGGAAATCGCGGCGGGTGGGCCGCCAGGTGTGCAGCCAGCCGCGCGCGGCGGACCACAGGAGCAGCAGGACGCCGCCGACGAGGCAGCGCGCGAACGCCACGGCAGGGGCCGCCGCGCCGCTTTCCAGCACGACCGCGCCGATGGTGCCGGACAGGGCCATCGCCGCCGACCACTGGAGAAGTGGCCGGGTTTCGGGGGAGAGGTTCGTCATGGCGTCCACCTTCGCCTGGCGGATCGCGAGCGACCAGTGTCAGAAATGACATCGGGCGCAAAACTTGTGACATCCTGGCCGGGTGGATGTGAACCGTGTCGCGGTCGTGCTCGCCGACCAGGTGTCGCCGTTCGAACTCGGGGTCGCCTGCGAGGTGTTCGGCACCGACCGCAGTGCGTCCGGAATGGACGGTTGGGACTTCGCGGTCTGTGCTCCGGAGGGCGCGGAAGTTCATAGCTGGTCCGGTTTCGGGCTCACCGGTTTGTCCTCTTTGGACTACGCGACGAGCGCGGATCTGCTCATCGTGCCCACCTGCGCGCCGCGGACCGCGCCGCCGCCGGAGCCGGTGCTCGACGTCCTGCGGGACGCGGCCGCGCGCGGGGCGTGGGTGGCGGGATTCTGCGCGGGAGTGTTCACCCTGGGCTACGCGGGCCTGCTCGACGGCCGGCGCTGCACCGTGCACTGGGTGTACGAGGCCGAGTTCCGCGAGCGGTTTCCCACGGCCGAGGTCGACCCCCAAGCACTGTATGTGGACGACGACGGCGTCCTGACCAGCGCGGGCACCGTGGCCGCGGTGGACCTGTGCCTGCACCTGGTGCGACGGCTGCGCGGGGTCGCGGCCGCGACGGCGCTGGCGCGGCGCATGGTGGCCGCACCCCACCGGACGGGCGGTCAGGCACAGTTCGTCGAAGCGCCCGTCCCGGCGACGGCCGCGCCGGACGACTCCGTCGTCGCGGAGGCACTGGAGTGGGTCGAGCGACGGCTCGATCAGCCGTTCACCGTCGCGGAACTGGCGCGGCGCAGCGGCCTCGGCGAGCGGACGTTCCTGCGGCGCTTCTCGGCGGCCACCGGGACGACGCCGCACCGCTGGCTGACCGAGCGGCGGCTCGACCGCGCGCAGGCGCTGCTGGAGGAGGGACGGCTGTCGGTCGAGGACATCGCGGTGGCCTGCGGATACGCCTCGGCCGCCGCGCTGCGGCACCAGTTCACCCGGCTGCGCTCGACGACGCCGACGGCCTACCGCGCCGCCTTCCGCGGCTGAAGGGGGTGGGGGGGTGGGGGGGGTATGGTAGAAGTCGAACGGGCAAGAAAGAGCAAGATATAGATAGAGGTCTGAAACTAAAAAAAACAAAA
>NZ_JBHYIK010000079.1:34437-40983 GCF_042739735.1 Amycolatopsis sp. NPDC059027
CCGCGCGCGTGGGGGCGGGCCACGCCCCCCGGCCGGCGCGCCGGCGGGGCCGCGGGCGGGTGGGGGCGCGCGGCGCCCGGCGGTCGCACCCCCCCCCCCCCTTCAGCACAGCGCGCGGAATATGTCCGATGTGGACGGTCGGGTCAGGAGCGGGCCTTGGCGGAGAAGGTGATCCAGCGGTCCAGCAGGGCCGCGGCGGCGCCGGTGTCGATGGCCTCGGCACCGCGGGCCAGCCCGGCGGCGATGTCGTCCTCGAGCGAGCCGGTGAAGCCGGTGAACGCGGCGAGCGCGGCGGCGGCGTTGATCAGCACGGCGTCCCGTACCGGGCCGGTCTTGCCGTTGACGAGGTCGCGGACGACGCGTGCGTTGGCCTCGGCGTCGCCCCCGCGCAGGTCCTCGGTCGTGGCACGGGGGATCCCGACCGCGGCCGGGTCGAAGGCACGCTCGGTCACCTGGCCGCCCGAGACGACCCACACCGAGGACGTCGTGGTGGTGGTGATCTCGTCGAGACCGTCGTCACCCCGCACGACCAGCACGGACGCGCCGCGGCGGGCGAAGACCTCGGCGAGTACCCGGGTCTTGTCCGGATAGGCGCAGCCGATCAGCGCGCTTTCCGGCTGTGCCGGGTTGGTCAGCGGGCCGAGCAGGTTGAACGTCGTGGGCACGCCGAGCTGGCTTCGCACCGGGCCCGCGTGCCGCAGCGCCGGGTGGAACGCCGGGGCGAAACAGAACCCGATGCCCACTTCGGCGAGGCTCTGCCGGACACCCTCGGGCGGCAGGTCGATCGCGACGCCGAGCGACTCCAGCACGTCGGCGGCGCCCGACTTCGACGAGGCGCTGCGGTTGCCGTGCTTGACCACCGGCGCGCCCGCGGCGGCCGTGACGAGCGTCGCCATCGTGGAGATGTTCACCGAGTTCGACCGGTCACCGCCGGTGCCGACGATGTCCACCGCCGGGCCCTCGATCCGCACCCGGTGCGCGTGCGCCAGCATCGCCTCGGCCATACCGGAGATCTCGGCCGGGGTCTCGCCCTTGGCCCGCAGGGCGACGGCGAACCCGGCGATCTGCGCGGGCGTGGCGGCACCGGACATGATCTGGTCCATCGCCCACGCGGTGTCGTCCTCGGTGAGGTCGGTGCGCGCGATCAGCTGGTTGAGCAGCAAAGGCCAGGTGCGGGGGACAGGGGTGTCGCTCATGAGGGGGGTCAGCCGTTGACGGCGGGCACCCGGCGCGCGCGCAGCACGTCGGCCACCGTCTCCGCGGCGGTCAGCGGGTCGAGCGGGTGCACGAGGACGGCGTCCGCGCGCGACCACGTCGCCAGCCAGCGGTCGTCCTTGCGCCGCACGGAGATCACCACGGGCGGACAGTCGGTGATCTCGCTCTTGAGCTGGCGGCACAGCCCGATGCCGCCGGTCGGCTGCGCCTCGCCGTCCAGGATGGCCAGGTCGACCTCGCCGGCGTCCATCTCGCTGAGCACGTCCGCGATCCCGGAGACCTCGACGTAGTCCACCCGCCCGAGGTCGGCGGCGGGGCGGCGGCCGATCGCGTTGACGATCGCCTCGCGTACCTCCGCCTTGTGGCTGAACACCAGGATCCGCATAGTCGGCACGCCTCCAGCTCGTCTCGTCACCGTGGACCCCGCGATCGTATCCGGCATGACCGACATCACGCGGGCGCGGTCGGCGACTCACCCGGTTGCCGGGCGTCCCAGCCCAGCGAGTCGCCGCCGAGCCGCTGGGCCAGCCCCGCCATCCGTGAGCGTTCCTGCGCGCAGTGCAGCGCGTCGAGGACCTGGACACGCTGTGCCTCGACCCGGACGACGCCGTCGGTTTCGGACCGTTCGCGCAGGTCCCAGCCGTCCTGGGCGAGGATCGACGCCGCGTCGGCGACCCGCTCACGAGGCAGGGTGAGATGGTGCCGCAACACCGCCTGCGCGTCGGGTACCCAGCCGGGTGAACGGGCGAGCACGGCGGAGTCCGCCTCGGCCGGGTCGAAGGCCTCCGCGACGATCTCCAGCCCGGGCGTGTCCGGGGTCAGCGCGGGGCTTTCCCGCTTTCCCAGCAGGTCACGCAGCACGTTCAGGAAACTCATGAGTAGCTCTCACCTTCGGCGGGGGTCGATGTGATCGGATCCGCACGCGACCCGCCGCGGACCCGAAGGGCGGGGTGCCGGTGCGAGAGGACATAATGCGACGCGTGACAACGGCAGCTCCCACCATCAGTCAGCGGGTCCACTCGCTGAACCGGCCGAACATGGTCAGTGTCGGCACCATCGTGTGGCTGTCCAGCGAGCTGATGTTCTTCGCCGGACTGTTCGCGATGTTCTTCACCGTCAAGGCGCAGAACTCCTCCGGCCACTGGCCGCCGCCGCTGCACGGTGAGCCCTTCCACCTCAACGTCGGGTACGCGATCCCGTTCACGGTGATCCTCGTGCTGTCCTCGTTGACCTGCCAGTTCGGCGTGTTCGCCGCCGAGCGTGGCGACGTCTTCGGGCTGCGCCGCTGGTACATCGTCACGTTGATCATGGGCGCGATCTTCGTCGGCGGCCAGGGCAACGAGTACCTGAACCTGATCGACGAGGGGCTGACGATCCCGTCGGGCCCGTTCGGCACGGTGTTCTACCTGGCGACCGGGTTCCACGGCCTGCACGTGATCGGCGGTCTCATCGCCTTCGTGTACCTGCTCATCAGGACCAAGCTGAGCAAGTTCACGCCGGCGCAGGCCACCTCCGCGATCGTCGTGTCGTACTACTGGCATTTCGTCGACATCGTGTGGGTCGGCCTCTTCGCGGTGATCTACATCATTCCCTGATCCCGCTCCGCCGCCACCACGTTCACTATCGGCCTGAACTGACAGCAAGGGTTGCCGCAAGATGACCACCAGCAAGAAGTCCTCGGAGCGCCGCTACCGCGCGCGGTCGAAGCTGCGGAGGCGGTTCGCCGGCCTGCTCGCACTCGGTGTCGCGCTGGTGGGAGCGGGCGCGCTGTACGCCGTGTTCGCCCCCGAGCCGCAGACCGCGACAGCGCAGGGCGACCCGGCCCTGCTGCGCCAGGGCGAGCAGGTCTACAACAACACCTGCATCGAGTGCCACGGCGCGAACCTCGAGGGTGTCAAGGACCGCGGCCCGAGCCTGATCGGCATCGGCGACGCCGCGGTCTACTTCCAGACCTCGTCGGGCCGCATGCCCGCCGTCCGCCAGGAGGCGCAGGCCGCGCGGAAGCCGCCGAAGCTGTCGGAGAGCGAGATCGACGCGGTCGGCGCCTACATCCAGGCGCACGGCGGCGGTGTCCAGCGCCCCGCGGAACGCGGTGAGGCGCTGCGCGGCAGCGACCCGGCGCGCGGTGGCGAGCTGTTCCGCCTCAACTGCGCGTCCTGCCACAACTTCACCGGCCGCGGCGGTGCCCTCTCGGCGGGCAAGTACGCGCCGAACCTGGACCCGGCCACCGAAGAGCAGATCTACGACGCGATGCTCACGGGGCCGCAGAACATGCCGAAGTTCTCCGACCGGCAGCTCTCGCCGGAGGAGAAGAAGGACATCGTGGCCTACGTCAAGTCCGTGTCCGACGGCAACAACAACCCTGGCGGTAACAGCCTCGGCGGGTTCGGCCCCGCATCCGAGGGCCTGATCGCCTTCATCGTCGGGATCGCCGCGCTGGTCGGCGTGACGTTGTGGATTGGATCGAAGGCATGAGTGCCGAGGAGGGGCCGAAGCCGCCGACGGAGGCGGAACTGGCTGAAATGGACCGCGACCAGCTGCTCGAGCTGGGCGGCAAGCTGGACGGCGTCGAGATCATCGACTACCCGGAGCCGTGGCCGGTCAAGGGGACCCGCGCCGAGCGCAGGGCCGAGCGCCTGGTGGCGTTCTGGTTCGTGCTCTCCGCGCTGGCCGGGCTGGCGTTCGTGGTCTCGCTCATCTGGTGGCCGTGGCAGTACAAGGAACCCAACGACGAGCACGCCGCGTTCCTCTACAGCCTGTACACGCCGTTCCTCGGGATCACGCTCGGTGTCGCGATCCTCGGGCTCGGCATCGGTGTGCTGCTCTACACCAAGAAGTTCATCCCGGCCGAGACCACGGTCCAGGAGCGCGGCGACGGCGGGTCGAAGGAGATCGACAAGGCGACGATCCTCGCCCAGCTCGCCGACGCCGGGAACCGCAGCACCATCGCCCGCCGCTCGCTGATCAAGCGGGCCGCCGGCGCGGGTGCCGGTGCGCTGGGCCTGGCGGCCGCGGCGCTGCCGGTGGCGTCCTTCATCAAGGACCCGTGGAAGAACTCCGACAACAAGGACTCGCTGTGGCACACCGGCTGGCAGCCGGCGCACCCCGGTGAGAAGGTCTACCTGCGCCGCAACACCGGCAAGCCCGAGGAGATCGTGCTGGTCAAGGCCGAGGACCTCGACGCGGGCGCGATGGAGACGGTGTTCCCGTTCCGCGAGTCCGAGCGGCACGACGAGCACGCGCTGTCCCAGGCGTTCAAGCGCTCGGACAACCCGGTCATGCTGATCCGCCTGCGCCCGACCGACGCCGCCCGCGTGGTCAAGCGCGAGGGCCAGGAGGACTTCAACTTCGGTGACCTGTACGCGTACACGAAGATCTGCAGCCACGTCGGCTGCCCGACTTCGCTGTACGAGCAGCGGACCAACCGGATCCTCTGCCCGTGCCACCAGTCCCAGTTCGACGCGCTCCACTACGGCAAGCCGATTTTCGGTCCGGCGACCAGGCCGCTTGCCCAGCTGCCCATCACAGTGGACGATCAGGGTTACCTGTACGCGCGCGGTGACTTCATCGAGCCGGTCGGGCCGGCATTTTGGGAGCGCAAGTCATGAGTTCACTGACCACGCCGACGAAGGGCACGAGCCTGCTCGAGCAGAAGGTGGGCGAAGCGGCGAAGAACGCCGACGACCGCTTTCACATGGCCAAGGGCCTGCGGCACCAGTTCAACAAGGTGTTCCCGACCCACTGGTCCTTCCTGCTGGGCGAGATCGCGCTCTACAGCTTCATCATCCTGCTGCTCTCGGGTGTCTACCTGACGCTGTTCTTCGACCCCTCCATGCAGGAGGTCGTCTACCACGGCAGCTTCAAGAACCTGCAGGGCGTCGAGATGTCCCGCGCGTTCGCCACGACGCTGGACATCTCCTTCGACGTCCGCGGCGGGCTGTTCGTGCGGCAGCTGCACCACTGGGCCGCGCTGATCTTCGTCGCCTCGATGATGGTCCACATGCTCCGGATCTTCTTCACCGGCGCGTTCCGACGCCCGCGTGAGGCGAACTGGATGATCGGTGGCCTGCTGCTGATCCTGGGCATGTTCGAGGGCTTCTTCGGCTACTCGCTGCCGGACGACCTGCTCTCGGGCACCGGTATCCGCGCGACGCTGTCGGGCATCGTGCTGTCGGTGCCGGTGATGGGCACCTGGCTGCACTGGGCGCTGTTCGGCGGGGAGTTCCCCGGCGACGTGATCATCCCGCGCCTGTACACGATCCACATCCTGCTGCTGCCGGGCATCATGCTCGCGCTGGTCGGCGCGCACCTGGCGCTGGTCTGGTACCAGAAGCACACGCAGTTCCCCGGTGTGCGCCGCAAGGAGACCAACGTCGTCGGCGTCCGCATCCTGCCGGTGTTCGCGCTCAAGGGCGGTGCGTTCTTCGCGCTGGTCGTCGGTGTGCTCGCGCTGATGTCGGGCATCTTCCAGATCAACCCGATCTGGAACATCGGCCCGTACAACCCGGCGCAGGTGTCCGCGGGTTCGCAGCCGGACTGGTACATGGCATGGGCCGACGGCATGCTGCGGATCTGGCCCGCGTGGGAGGTCTACCTCGGGAAGTACACGATCCCGGCGGTGTTCTTCCCCGGCGCCATCGGGATGCCGCTGCTGATCGGCCTGTTGCTGGCGTATCCGATCATCGAGCGGAAGCTGTCGAAGGACAACGCGCACCACAACCTGCTGCAGCGGCCGCGGGACACCCCGGTCCGCACCGCGCTGGGCATGATGGCGCTCGGTTTCTTCATGGTCATCGAGCTGTCCGGGTTCAACGACATCATCGCCGACCAGTTCGACATCTCGCTGAACGCCACGACGTGGGCGGGCCGGATCGGCGTCCTGATCGTGCCGCCGATCGCCTACTACGTGACGTACCGGATCTGCCTCGGCCTGCAGCGGGCCGACCGCGAGGTGCTCGAGCACGGTGTCGAGACCGGCATCATCAAGCGGCTGCCGCACGGTGAGTTCATCGAGATCCACCAGCCGCTGGGCGGTGTGGACGACCACGGCCACGCGATCCCGCTGGAGTACCAGGGCGCGTCGGTGCCGAAGAAGATGAACAAGCTCGGGTCCGCGGGACACGCCGTCCCCGGCTCGATCTGGTCGCCGGACCCGGCGGAGGAGTCCGCGGCCCTGGACCGGGCCCGCGGCAACGGCCACGGTGCGCACGAACTGGAGTCCTCGGAGTCCTCGAAGACCCCCGGTCACTGATTCGCCGGAACTGCCGTTAAGGCCACCTTGCGGGCGTCAGACGCCCGGCAGGTGGGCGTTACCGGATTCTTGGGCCTGGG
>NZ_JBHYIK010000080.1:0-40662 GCF_042739735.1 Amycolatopsis sp. NPDC059027
GAGTGTCCCCACCCCGCGGTCGGGGGCATCCATCTACGCCACGGCGGCTTCCGCGACATCGGCGAATGGTGTCGGCGAGCGCAGGCAAGTCCCAGGGAAGTCCGAGGGACGCCCTGGGTGCATCCACCGCACCCAGGGACGCCCTTGTCGCACCCCAGACCAGCGCACCCCAGGCGTCCCACAGCACCTCCGGCAACCCACGGCCCCAGAATCCTTAGCGAGAAAGCCCCAATGTGGCATTGGGTGCGCTCAACGCACCGAACGCCACATTGGGGCGCTCGAACGCGGGACTACCGACCGGCCACTCGGGCGTCGAACTCGGCCAGCCAGGCCCGGAAATCCTCTGGCCCGTACAGAAATCCCTGATCAGGGGTGGCGGAGTCGGCGGCGCTCAGCGCGTCGATGGTGTCCCACACCGCCTCGTCCTGGACGTCTCCGGCCTCCTCGGCGAGCCAGGGACGGGCCCACTGGGCGGCTTCGTCGCGGGCGATTGTTCCTTCGGTCAGGCCGGTGAGGAGTTTCCTGATTTCGTCACGAATGGATTCGGACACCTGTGCGATCCTAGGGCAGGCGAGTCCGGTTGTCTCGCCTCTGGCCAGGGGCGAGCGACAAGGCCCGGTCTCGTGTAGACAGTCCACTTGCCTTCCGGCGTGCGCGAGGTGAGCAGCTGAGAGCCTGGGTGTCACATGTCCTGGCACATCCGGCTCGGCGGCCTAGGCTGGATTCGTGACCGACAGCCCGTTAGCCGGATTCCTGCGCGCTCGTCGTGCGCAGGTGCGCCCCGCCGAACTCGGCCTGGCCTCTTCCGGGGCCCGCCGGGTTCCGGGCTTGCGGCGCGAGGAAGTCGCGGCGGCCGCCGGGATCAACGTGGACTATTTCGCGCGGCTCGAACAGGGCCGTGAGCGCAACCCCTCGGTCCAGGTCGTCGAAGCCCTGGCACGCGCGCTTCTCCTCGACGAGGAGGCTCGTATCCACCTGCACCGCCTGGCGGGCACGGTGGCTCCGGGCGGCCCAGCCCGGACGAAGCCGCTCTCCCCGGAGTTGGTGGCCCTGCTGGAGCACGGGGTGTCCGGACCCGCTCTCGTACTCGATTCGCGGATGGACGTGCTGGCTTCCAATGTGCTCGCCCGCGCCTTGTACTCCTCCTTCGGCAGGCTGGACAACCTCGCGCTCATGGTCTTCCTCGACCCCGCGGCGCGCGAGTTCCACCAGCCGTGGGAGCGTGCCGCCCACGCCGCGGTGGCGAATCTGCGCCGGGCGTGCGTGGCCGAGGCCGGGCACGACCGGTTGGTGGAGCTGGTCGCGATCCTCACCCGGGACAGCCGGGAGTTCGCCGGCCTGTGGAGCAGCAGGCAGGTGCGAGGCACCACCGGTGGCGCGGAACGGTTCCGGCACCCGGAGGTCGGCGTCCTCAGCCTGTACCGCCACGGTTTCGACGTCCGCGACCACCCCGGCCTGCAGCTGATCGTCCACCACGCGGAGCCGGGAAGCTCCGACGCGGAAGCACTTTCGCTGCTGGGAGCTCTGCACGCCACCCAGGAGTCATCGGGTCACCATTCCGTCTGAAGACCGCGCACCCGCGACGGTCGCGTACTCGGTGTCCCAGCGGTGAATCGAAGAGACCACCTGTGTCCTCGCCGACAAGAAGGAGAAAAGTGATGTCCGTACCGGTGACGCCGTCGGCCCGAAACGTCTTCGTCCCGCATGCCTTCCCCGAAAAACAGGTCGACCTCGGCGAGGTCGTCCTCAACTACGCCGAGGCCGGCGAGCCCGGCAAGCCCGCGCTGCTTCTGCTGCCGGAGCAGACCGGGTCGTGGTGGAGCTACGAGGCCGCCATGGGCCTGCTCGCGGAGCACTTCCACGTGTTCGCGGTCGACCTGCGCGGTCAGGGGCGCAGCACCTGGACTCCCGGGCGCTACAGCCTCGACAACTTCGGCAACGACCTGGTGCGGTTCATCGCGCTCGCCATCCGGCGGCCGGTCGTCGTGGCGGGCTGCTCCTCGGGCGGGGTGCTCGCCGCCTGGCTCTCGGCCTACGCGCTGCCAGGGCAGATCCGGGGTGCGCTCTGCGAGGACGCGCCGTTGTTCGCCGCCGAACTCGCCCCCGCGCACGGGCCCGGTATCCGCCAGGGCGCGGGCCCGATTTTCCGGCTGTACCGCGACTATCTCGGTGACCAGTGGTCGGTGGGCGATTGGGCAGGCTTGGTCGCGGCCGCCCAGGCATCGACCGCCACGATGCTGAGCTCGGTGAAGCTGCCCGAGGAGCCGCCGCAGAACCTGAAGGAGTACGACCCGGAGTGGGCCCGCGTGTTCTTCGAGGGCACGGTCGGGCTCCACTGCCCCCACGACCGGATGCTGTCGCAGGTGAAGGCACCGGTGCTGCTCACCCAGCACGCGCACATGACCGATCCGGAGACAGGCGAAGCGATTGGTGCCCTATCGGACCTGCAGGCCGAACGGGCACAGGCGATCATCCGCGCGGCGGGCGTCCCCGTGGACTACCAGTCCTTCCCCGAAGCGGCGCACGTCATGCACGCCACCGAACCGGCTCGCTACGCCGCGGTCCTGACGGCATGGGCCACCAAACTGCCCGCGGCCTGAGGTCACAGGCAGGTCTTGAGTGCGGCGAGCAGAGTGGACGCGCGTTCGTCGACGTCTTCGGCCAGGAGTTCGTTGGTGGTGAAGGAAAAGCCGAGCCCGTCCGAGGGCCACGCGCCGTGGCGCCCGCCGCCCGCTCCGGAGTGGCCGAAGGCGACGTCGACGGGGCCGTACGTCCCGATCGGATCCGCCAGCTCGTAGCCGAGGCCGAATCGCAGCGGCCGGTCGTTGACCGCGTCCAGGCCTTCCGACCACGTCCGCGTCGCCGAGGCCAGCACCGGGGCGGGCACCAGGCCGGAGCCGAGCCGGTCGTACAGCCGCGCCATCGCGGCCGCGGTCCCGGTCGCGCCGCCCGCGGCCAGCTCCGCGCGCCGGTATTCCGCTGTGTTGAAGGATTCGCCGGAGTCGAGCAGGCCCCGGTACATCCGTTCGACGATCGCGCGGCGGGCCGGGTCGTGCAGGAACGTGCTGATCCGGTAGCCGGGCGCTCGCGCGACGACGGCCAGCCGGTGGTCTTCGGACTCCGGCGTGCCGAGGTGGACGTCGATGTCGCCGAGCAGTTCGGGAATGAGCGCGCCGACGTTCCGGCCGGTGACCCGGCGGATCAACTCGGTGGTGAGATAGCCGTAGGTCAGCGCGTGATAGGCGACGCGGGTGCCCGGTGTCCACAAAGGACGTTGCCGGGCGAGCGCGTCGGCGTTGCCCGCGTTGTCGAGCGTCGGCAGGTCCGCCTCGACGTAGGGGAGCCCGACGGTGTGGGAGAGCACGTGCGAGACGCGGACGTCGTCCTTGCCGTTCTGCGCGAACTCGGGCCAGTACGTCGCGACTCGCTCGTCCGGATCGAGCAGTCCGCGCGCGGCGAGTATCGCGGCCACGGTGGCCACGACGCCCTTGGTGCCGGAGAACAACACCACGAGCGTGTCCCGCGTCCAAGCCACGCCGGGGCGCGCCGAACCGCCCCACAGTTCGGCGAGCACCTCGCCGTCGCGGACGACGCTGAACGCCGCTCCGCCCGACGTCCCGGCCAGGATGTCGCCGAACGCCTCGCGCACCGCCTCGAAGCCTGGGCGGATCTCGCCCTGTACGGGGTTCACAGCCGCGGGGTGTTCGTCAGGAGTTCACGCGTGTATGGGTGCGATGGCCGCGTCAGCACCGTGTCGACGTCGCCCAGTTCGACGATCTCGCCGCCGCGCAGCACCGCGATCCGGTCGGCGACTTCGCGTGCCAACGCGATGTTGTGGGTCACGAACAGCATCGCCATCCCGAGTTCCCGCCGCAGTTCGCCCAGCAGCTCGACGATCGTCGCCTGCACGGACACGTCGAGCGCCGAGGTCACCTCGTCGCACACCAGCACGTCCGGGGTGGTCACCAGCGCCCGCGCGATGGCCGCGCGCTGGCGTTCGCCGCCGCTGAGCTGGTCCGGCAGCCGATTCGCGACCGCGTGGCCGAGCCGGACCCGGTCCAGCATCTCGGCGACGCGTTCACGGCGTTGCGCGCGGGACAACGTCGTCAGCCGGGTCAACGGGACTTCGATCGACTTCGCGACGCTGCGGCGTGGGTTGAGCGAGGAGAACGGGCTCTGGAACACGTACTGGATGCGGCGGCGCTCGTCGTCGCTGCGTTGCCGTGTCGAACCGGCGAGGGCGACGCCGTCGAGTGCCACCGTGCCGGTGAACTGCGGGATCAGCCCGGCAATGCATTGGGACAGCGTGGTTTTCCCCGACCCCGATTCGCCGAGCAGCATCAGGCACTCGCCGCGCGACACCGAGATGTCGACGCCGCGAAGTACCCGGTGCTGTCCATAAGAGACGGTCACGCCCTTCGCGGCGAGCGCCGCTTTTCCAGCGGGTGTCGCGTCGCCACCCGGCGCGTCGAGGTCCGGAACGGCGTCGATCAGCCGTCGGGTGTAGGGGTGTTCCGGTCGGCGGAGGATCTGCTCCGCCGAGCCGGTCTCGACGAGGTCGCCGCGGTACATCACCGCGACGCGGTCGGCGATTTCGGCGACCACGGCGAGGTCATGGGTGATGTAGAGCGCTGCGACGCCGTGCTGGGTGGTGAGTTCGCGGACGGTCGAGAGCACGAGGGTCTGCGTCATCACGTCGAGGCCGGTGGTCGGCTCGTCCAGCACCACGACGCTGGGGCGGCAGGCGAACGCCATCGCGATGCCGACCCGCTGTTGCTGTCCGCCGGAGAGCTGATGCGGATACCGGCGGCGGTAGTTCTGGTCCGAGGGGAGTCCGACCTCGGTGAGCACTTCGCCGATGCGGTCGTCGATCGAACCTGGGAATCCGTGTGTCTCCAGGACTTCGGCGATCTGCGTGCCGACGCGCAGCGCGGGGTTGAGGGACAGTGCCGGATCTTGCGGGATGTAGGCGACCGCGCTGCCACGCAGCTTCCGCTGTTCCTGAGGCGTCGACGCGAGGACGTCGATGGGCTCGTCGTCGCGATGGCGGAGCAGGACCTTGCCGCCGGTGGACACGAGTCCGCGCCGGAAGTGCCCCAGTGCGGCGAGCCCCGCCGTCGTCTTGCCCGAACCGGATTCGCCGACCAATGCCAGCACCTCGCCGGGGGCGATCGCGTACGAGACGTCGTCGAGAATTCCTTGTCCGGTATGGGTTTCCACCGAAAGCCCGGACACTTCCAGCGCGTGGGTCATGAGCGGGTCTCCCGGGTGCGTCCGGCCGCGGCCGAGGCGAGCGAATCGGCGAGCAGGTTGGTGCCGACGGCGAGCAGCGCGATCGCCAGCACCGGCAGGACCACGCCCCAGGGCTGGACGATCAGCGCGATGCGGTTCTCGTTGATCATCAGGCCCCAGTCCGCCGTCGGCGGCTGGATGCCGAGGCCGAGGAACGACAGCGACGCGATGTATCCGATCGAATATGTCAGCCGCAGCCCGACCTCCACCATCAGCGGGCCGGTGATGTTCGGCAGGATCTCGCGCAGCAGGATCCGCCCACGCGGCACCGCGTACATCTCGGCGGCGCGGATGTAGTCGTGGCCGCGCACGGCGACGGTGGCCTGGCGGGCGACCCGTGCGGTGCGTGGCGCGTGGGTCAGGCCGATGATCAGCACCAGGAGCCAGCCCTTCGGGCCGATCACCGCGATCGCGAGCAGGGCGATGACCAGTTGCGGGAACGACAGCAGGACGTCGTTGCCGCGCATGAGCAGGCTGTCGGGCAGCCCGCCGCGATAGCCCGCGACCATACCGAGTAGCGCGCCCAGCACGATCCCGAGTGCTGTCGCCAGTACGGCGTAGAGCAGCAACGTCGTGCCACCGGCGAGGAAACGGCTGAGGACGTCGCGGCCGAGCCCGTCCGTTCCGGCGATTCCGACGGGCTTGAACGGCTTACCCGCGAACTCGGTCGGTTCGTGCCCGGTGACGAGCGGGCCGAGCCATGGCCCGAGGACGGCGACGAGCACCACCAGCGCGGTGAGGATCGCGCCGATCTTGGCCTGGGGGAACGTCCATGCCGTCCGGAACAGCCCCGAGGGCCGTGTCGGCGGATCCTCTTCGGTGACGGCGCGGGGGATTTCGACGGCGGTCATCGGCCTGCCTCCGTGCGCAGCTTGGGGTTGGCGAGGATGCCGACGACGTCGGCGAGCAGGTTCACCACGATGTACACCGCGGCGATGAGGAGGGTGACCGCCTGCACGACGGCGACGTCCCGTTTGGCCACCGCGTCGATCAGCGCCTGGCCGATTCCCGGGTAGCGGAACAGGAATTCGACCACGACGACGCCACCGGCCAGCCAGGCCAGCTGGATCGCGACGACCTGGGCGACCGGTCCGATGGCGTGCGGGAAGGCGTGCCGCAGCAGCACGACTCGCTCCGGGACGCCCTTGAGCCGTGCCATCTCGACGTAACCGCTGTCGAGCACTTCGTTCATCGTCGCCCGCATCATGCGGGTGATGTAGGGCGTCACCACGAGCACCAGCGTCGCCACCGGCAGGACGAGTTGCTCCGGATGCCGCCAGACGGCTTCGCCGGGTGTGGCGAGGGTGACGGAGGGGAAGAGCTTGAACACCGTGGTGGAGAACAACAGGATCAACGCGACGCCGATGACGAACTCGGGCAGTGCGGCGATCACCAGGCTGACCCCGGAGATCGTCTGGTCGGTCGCACGGCCGCGGCGCACCGAACTCCACGTGCCGAGCGCGAGCCCGATCGGGACGGCCAGAACCGCTGCGAGAATCAGCAGTACCAGCGTGGCCGAAATCCGGTCACCGAGCAGCGCGGTCACCGGGCCCTGCGTGGACGTCGAGGTGCCGAGGTCGCCGGTGAAAAGACCGCCGAGCCAATCGAGATAGCGCTTCCAGACCGGGTCGTCGAGATGCAGCTGGTGTTGCAGAGCGGCGATCCGCTCGGGTGTGGCCTGCTGGCCGAGAATCGCGCGGGCGGGGTCGCCGGGTAGCAGCAGTGTCGCGACGAACACCAGCAGCGAGACGAGCCACAACACGACGACGCTCACCAGGAGCCTGCGGAGGATCAGCTTGCTCACGCTGTTTCCTTCCCGATCCAGGCCTGCCGGAACTGGTAGCCACCCAGCGAAATCCCGGTCCGATCCGGGACGATGCCGGAGACGTAGAACTGATGCGCGTCGACGCGGTTTTCGAAGGCCCACACGATCAGGCCACCGCGTTCGTATTCGATCTTCTGTGCCTGTTTGAGTAGCCTCGTCCGTTCCGCGGTGTCCATGGTCTTGCTCGCCTGGCTGATCAGCTCGGCGAATTCGGGGTCGTGCCAGTGCGTTTCGTTGTACGGCGACTTCGGCAGCGAGCCGTTGGCGACCTGCGGGAGGTAGTTCCGCGTGTACCAGAAGTCCTGCGCGAAATCCCAGGACAGGTAGTTGTCGCCGTAGAACGTGGTGGTGTCGATTTTCCGGATCCGGACGGTGATCCCGGCCTGCTTCGCCTGCTGCTGGAACACCTGTGCGGCCTCGACGGCACCGGCCTGGATCGGTGCCGTGACGAGTTCGATGTCGAGATTCCGGTGTCCTGCCTCGGCGAGCAGTTTTCGCGCGGTCTCGATGTCCTGCTTGCGTTGCGGAAGTTCGCCGGCGTATCCGGGATCGAACGGCGCGTAGAGGTCGTTGCCGAGCTTTCCTTGTCCACTGAGGACTTGATTGATCATCTGTTCGCGGTCGACCACGAGACGCAGCGCCTGGCGTACGCGGACGTCGTCGAACGGCGGCCGGTCGACTCGCATGGTGAACGGGAGCCAGCTGCCGGTTTCCGCGGTGAGCACGCGGATTCGCGGATCGCTGCGCAGGACGTCGACGAGTGCCACCGGTACCTGGTCGATCGCGTCCACTTGGGACGAAAGCAGCGCGTTGATCCGTGCGTCGTCGTCGGTGAAGTTGATGAGCACCAGTTCGTCCACATAGGGCTCGCCCGGACGCCAGTAGTGTTCGTTGCGGGTGAAGGTACTTTGCAGGCCGGGCGTGAACTGGGCCAGTTTGAACGGGCCGGTGCCGATCGGTCTTTTCAGGTCGAAATCCGCCGGGACGATCCCGAGCGAGTACTGGCCGAGCAGGTCGTCGAAGCCCGCATTCGGTGCGCTGAGCCGGAATTCGACGGTCCTGTCGCCGGTCGGGACCACTTCGGCGAGCATCGACAACGACGTCGCGCCGCTCTTCGGCGCCTTGGGGTCGGTGATCCGCTTGAACGTCGCGACGACGTCGGCCGGAGTGACCGGGCGGCCGTCATGGAAACGGACGCCGTCGCGCAGCACCGCCGTCCAGATCCGGCCGTCCGCTGACGCGGTGACGGACTCGGCGATGACCGGCTGGAGCCGGTAATCGTGGTCGCGGATCAGCAGCGGGTCGTAGAGGTTGATGACCCGCGCGATGTCCGGGTTGGTCGCCGGGCTGTGCGGATCGAGGGTGTCGGCGGCACCGCCGCCGGTGACGCCGACGCGCAGCGTGCCGCCTCGGCGGGGCGGCCCGGTGGGGGCCGACGCGGCGAAGGTGGTGCCGCAGCCGGCCAGCAGGAGCGCGGCTCCGCCGAGAGCGGCTCCGCCGAGGGTGGCGGACAGGAACCGGCGCCGGGACAGGGGATTCGGCCTACATCGCTCTTCCATGGTGGGGACTTCCGGTGGCGGGGGCGGTGTGTTCGGGATCAGGCGATGGCGCGCCCCGCGTAGTCCGGGACCTTCGTAGCGCGGTACTGCTCGAGCCGTTCGACGACCGGGTCGGGGAACGGCGAGGCTCTGCTGCCGGTGACGTGCACGGCGAGGATCTCCTCGGTGGCGACCAGCGCGCCGCCGACCCGCATCTCGTGGCAGATCCGTGTCTTGCGGGCGCCGATGTCGAGGACGGACGTGGTGACGTCCAATTCGGACTCCGGCCCGACCTCGGCGAGATAGCGGATGTGGGCTTCCACTGTGTACAGCGAGGAGTCCGTCTCGGCGCGGTATCTCTCGTCGATCCCGACGACGTCCATCAGGTTGGTGGTCGCGTCGCCGAACACCAGCACGTAATACGGCTCGGACAAGTGTCCGTTGTAGTCGATCCACTCCGGACGGACAGTGTCGCGATAGGACAGTTCAGCCATCGCGGCTCTCCTTGACGGCACGCTGGACGGCGATGATCGCGCGGTCGCGCTCGGCGACGAGATCGGCGATCGACCGCCCGTCGGCTTCGTCGAGACAGCCGTCGACCATCGCGTCGCGCAGTTCGGGCGTCAGTTCGGGTGCGTCGAGACGGGTCCACGGCGATTTCAGCGACGGTCCGAAGTGGTCGAGCATGTGGGCCATCCCGCCCTCGCCACCGGCGAGGTGGAACGTCAGACACGGTCCCTGCGCGGGCCAGCGAAGCCCGGGGCCGTCGGTGATGGCGGTGTCGATCTGCTCGACCGTCGCCTCGCCGTTCGCGACCATGTGCAGCGCCTCGCGCCACAGCGCCTCCTGGAGGCGGTTGGCGATGAACCCCGGCACCTCGCGGTCCATGGTGATCACGGTTTTCCCGACCCGGCGGTAGAACTCGGACGCCTGCTCGACGGCCCAGGAAGCTGTCAGCGACCCACCCACGACCTCGACGAGCGGGATGAGATAGGGCGGGTTGAACGGATGCCCGACCACCAGGCGTTCCGGTGTCGCGGCGGCGACCTGCATTTCCGTCATCCCGTAGCCCGAGGTCGAGGAGGCGATGACGACGTCGGCCGGGGTCACGGCGTCGATGTCGGCGAGGAGTTTCTGTTTGAGCGCAAGGTCTTCCGGCGCGCTCTCCTGGACGAAGCCCGCTCCGTCGACGGCTTCGGCCAGGGTGGGTGTCACCGTGAGGTTGTCGCGGCTCGCGCCGTCGGCGAGGCCGAGCTGGGTGAGGGCGGGCCAGGCGGCGTCGACCAGCCGGGTGAGCTTGGCCGCCGCGTCCGGTGCCGGATCCCAGGCGCGGACCCGGAATCCCCGGGCGAGGAAGTGCGCGACCCAGCCGCCGCCGATGACCCCTGCGCCGACGCACGCGACAGTGTCCACAGTAGACGTATCAGACACGGGCGCGCTCCTTGAGTCCGAGGATTTCCCTGGCCCGCGCGGGGCTCACGACTGTCGCGCCGAGGTCCTGCACGATCCCGACGGCCCGTTCGACGAGCTGCCCGTTGGACGCCTTGACGCCCTTGGCGAGGTACAGATTGTCCTCCAGTCCGACGCGGACGTGCCCGCCGAGCAGGACCGACTGCGCCACCCATGGCATCTGGTCGCGGCCGATCGCGAACGACGCCCATTGCGCGCCGTCGGGCAGCATCCGCACCATCGCCTGCAACAGACCGGGGTCGGCGGGAGCGCCATACGGGATTCCCATGCACAGCTGGAACAACGGCGGCGCGTCGATCAGGCCCTCTTCGACCATTTTGGACGCAAACCACAGATGTCCGGTGTCGAAGATCTCCAGTTCGGGTTTCACGCCGAGTTCCTGGATGCGTTTCGCCCCGGCGCGGAGCATGTCCGGAGTGGACACATACAGCTGGCTGCCCTCGCCGAAATTGAGCGATCCGCAGTCGAGCGTGCAGATGTCCGGCAGCAGTTCCTCGACGTGCGGCAGGCGATCCATCGCGTTGACCAGATCGGTGCCGTCGACCGGTTTGAGCGGGTCCTCCTGGTCGATGACCAGGTCGCCGCCCATGCCCGCGGTCAGGTTGACCACGACGTCCACATCGGACTCTTTGACCAGCCGCACCGCTTCCCGGTACAGCGCGACGTCGCGCGAGGGCGCCCCGGTGTCGACGTCGCGGACGTGGATGTGCACCACCGCGGCACCGGCGTTGGCCGCTTCGACGGCGCTCGCGGCGATCTGCGCGGGCGTGACCGGGACATGCGGGCTCCGGCCGACGGTGTCTCCCGCGCCGGTCAGGGCGCAGGTGACGATCACCTCGTGGTTCACGGTCAAGCTCCTCCGACGATCGTGGCGGCGATGAAGTCGTTGAGATGACGGCGCATGGTGGCGACGGTGCTGCCGGGGCGTCCGGTCAGCACTTGTATGCCGAGGCCGTCGATCAGGGCGGTGAGCCGGGTCGTCGCGTCGTCCGGGTCGACGTCGCGGAACACGCCCTGCTCCTGGCCGGTCCGGATGGTCATCGCGATCGTCCGGAGCCAGCGGTCGTAGGAATCGGTGTAGAGGGAACGGAGTGCGGGGTCGAGCGAGACCTCGTTCCACACCTGCAGCCACACCGACCATTCGGCGCGCAGGACGCCGTCGGCGGGCAGTTGCAGTTCGACGAGCCGGAGCAGCCGCTCGTGGGCGTCGTCGATGGTGTGCAGCTCGGCGACCTGGCGGTCGAAGGCGAGCTTGACGTTGCGCCGGAGCGCCTCGTTGAGGACCTCGGTCTTGCTGGGGAAGTGGTAGTGGATGGTGGCGGTGCTGGTGCCGCAGGCCTTGGCGATG
This sequence comes from Amycolatopsis sp. NPDC059027, assembly GCF_042739735.1. Taxonomy (NCBI): domain Bacteria; kingdom Bacillati; phylum Actinomycetota; class Actinomycetes; order Pseudonocardiales; family Pseudonocardiaceae; genus Amycolatopsis; species Amycolatopsis sp. NPDC059027. The sequence goes on from NZ_JBHYIK010000080.1 coordinate 11,474, forward strand.
TCGGCGATCCGGACGCGGTGGTAGCCGCGTTCGGCGATCAGCTGCCAGGCGGTTTCGAGGATGCGGCGGCGGGGTTCGGACCGGGTGAGGTGTTCGGGGTCGCTCGCGGAGCCGGCGGCGGGCGAGGGGACCGCGGTGACGGTCTTCGCGTCGTCGCTGCCGTTGAGCAGCCAGTTGACCGTGACGCCGCAGTACTCGGCGACGCGGACCAGTTCGTGCGGCGAGAACCGGCGGGTGCCGGTCAGCGCCTTGGACAGCTTCGTCTCGTCGAGCCCGATGGCGGCGGCGAACTCCCGCTGGGCTCCCGGCATGGACCTGACCAGCTCGCGAACCCTGGCTCGCAACTCGTCCGTCTCGTCCATGCCAGGAGACGGTAACCTGGGGTTGCGATAATCGCAAGGAATCGCCCGAAAGGAGACGTCTGAACACGGATTTTGTTGAGAGACAACGATCTTGCGGCTGAAAACTGACTGACAGATCAGTCGACTCGCAAGACAGGGCGGACCGCCGGCCTTCGCGGTCCGTCGCGCTGATCGTCGCGGTCCGTGTCCTGGCATGCTGGGTCGGTCACGCTCGATCTTTGGCCAGGATGGTGGATGTTCGTGGAGAATCGCCGGATCGGTGATCGGTACCGGTTGCTCGAGCCGATCGGTGGCGGAGCCATGGGCACCGTCTGGCGGGCGAAGGACGAGACGCTCGGCCGGACCGTTGCGATCAAGGAGCTGGTGCTCCCCGACGACCACGACGAGAAGCGCACCGACGAGGCGAAGCAGCGGGCCATGCGGGAGGCGCGGATCGCCGCGCGGCTGACGCACCCGCACGCCATCACCGTGTTCGCCGTCCTCGACGAGGAAGATCGGCCCTGGCTGATCATGGAGCACCTGACGTCGACCAGCCTCGCGCAGAAGCTCGAGGACGGACCGCTCTCCGTGGACGACGCTGTCAACGTCGGCGCGCAGGTCAGCTCGGCGCTGGCCGCGGCGCACCGCGCCGGGATCGTGCACCGGGACGTGAAGCCGGGCAACATCCTGGTCGGCCCGGACGGCACCGCGAAGATCAGCGACTTCGGCATCTCGCGCGCGGCGGGCGACGTCAAGCTCACCGCGACCGGGGACATCCTCGGCACGCCGGCGTTCCTCTCGCCCGAGGTCGCGCGGGGCGAGGACGCGAGCTTCGCCTCCGACGTCTTCTCGTTCGGCGCCACGCTCTACGCGGCCGTCGAGGGCACCCCGCCCTACGGCGAATCGGACAACCAGATCGCGCTGCTCTACCGCGCGTCCAGCGGCGACATCGTGCCGCCCACGAAGACCGAACGGCTCACCCCGCTGCTGCTGCGGATGCTGGCGACCGATCCGGCCGAGCGGCCGTCGATGGGCGAGGTCGAGCGCGAGCTGAAGGCGCTGGTCGCGGTCCCCGCCGCGACGCTGCCCGCCGGTCCTCCCGTGGCCGACGCCGCCGAGCCCACCGTCCCCGTGGCTCCCGCGCCCCCGTCGCGGAACCGCCGTGGGCTGATTGCCGTCGGCGCCGGAGCGTTGCTGCTCATTGTCGCCGTCATCGTCGTGATCCTCGTGACTCGGCACAAATCAGCCCCGGAGACCACCGCCGCGCCGCCGCCCCTCACGTCGCAGTCGCCGACCCCGGCCACGACGCCTTCGGCGGCTCCGCCGCCGCCCACGACACCGTCGTCCTCCACACCGACGCCATCGACGTCGTCGTCCTCCTCCGCGCCGCCGCCAGCCGCGGAGACTCCGGCTCAGGCGGTCGCGGCCTACTACGGGCTGCTGCCCGGGAACCTCGAAGCGGGGTACGCGCGGCTGACCCAGAGATTCAAGGACGCGCGAAGTAAAACCTTCGCCGCGTACGCACAGTGGTGGAGCCAGTTCCAATCCGTCACCGCGTCCAACATCACGGTGAACGGCTCGACCGTGACCGTCGACGTCAGCTACGTCTACAAGTCGGGCGGGAACACACAGGAACGCGACACGCTCACGCTCGTTCAGAAGGACGGGATGTGGATGCTGGACTCGCAGGGCTGATTCCTCACCGCCGTTGAACCGGCGGGCCCGCCGAGCCGTATCCCCCAGTGGCAGCGGCAGGAGGAGGCAGTGGTGCTCAACTCCGTATCGACGGCTGGGAGATCGCCGGACCCGGTGGTCTTCGTGCTGCCCGGCGCCGAGGGGGACCCCGGTCGCTACAACCGGCGGCTGTGCCAGTACCTGCCCGCCGCGGGCCTGCCGGTGCTGGAACTGCCGATAGCCTCGGCGACCCGGCTGTCCCGCTCGTTGTCCGCCCTGCCCGATGGCACGGTCGTGCTGCTGGACGGCCAGATCGCCAGCGCCGTCCCCGAGGTCGTCGTCCCGCATTCGCGCCGTCTGCGGCTGGTCGTCCTGGTGCACTCGCCGCTGGCCGACGGTGCTGGTCCGGACCACTCGCGGGCGCTGGAACTCGACGCGTCCGAACGGGAAACCCTGCGCATGGTCAGCACCGTGGTGGCCACCGGTCCCGGCCTGGCGCACCATCTGATCGACCGCCACGACCTCGACCCGGCCCGTGTCCACGTCGCCCGCCCCGGCACCGATCGCGCGCCGCTCGCGGTCGGCACCGACGGCGTGTCGCACCTGGTGTGCGTGTCGCCATTGGTGGAGGGCAATGGTCAGGACGTGCTGGCGCGGGCGCTCAATTCCGTGCGTGACCTGCGTCTGACCTGTGACTTCGTCGGTTCGCCGGGGGACGATCCGGCGTTCGTGTCCGCGCTCCGGCGGTCCCTCGACCACCGCTCCCGGCTGCTCTCCCCGCCCGGCCTCGCGGCGGTCTACGACGCCGCCGACCTCGTCGTCCTGCCGACGCAGGCGACCGTCGTCACCGACGCCCTGGTTCGCGGCATTCCCGTGCTGGCCACCGACACCTCACCCGCGGCCGATGTCGCGGACTTCCCCGGGCTGCTGATCCCGCCCGACGACGTCGCCGCGCTCGCCATGGCCCTCCGTCGCTGGGCGCTGGATCCCGAACTCCGCCGGTCCCTCCGGACCGACGCCCTCGCACGCGGCTGCTCGCTACCGACGTGGCCCGCCACGGCTGGTCGGCTCGCCGACGTCCTGGCCCGCCTCCAGACCGCGCCGCCCGAAGTCGTCGTTCCCCTGTCCCGCCGCCCCGCGCGCCCCACGGCGTTGACCACATAACTGTGAAACCGCCGCCGGACCGTACCTCTCCCTCCCTGCGAGGCGGTCCGGCGACAGGCTTCCCCCAGGCCGCGGGAATCCCTTCCCGCGGACACTGCGGGCGCAGTGTCGCCCACCCCGTCCTCATTTCGTCCTCGAAGACGCCTTGCTGTGCGTGATAACGTCGCTACCGGCGGAAACGCGGGGGAGGGTGCGTGAGATTCGGGGTCCTTGGCCCACTTGAAGTGCGTGATGGGGAACGGGTACTGCCGTTGGGCGGGCCGAAGCAGCAAAAGGTGCTCGCCGCTCTGTTGCTGGGATACGGCCGCGCGGTTCCGCTCGATGAACTGGTGAACGCGGTGTGGGAGACGGATCCTCCCGCGACCGCCGAGAAACAGGTGCGCAACGCGGTTTCGGATTTGCGGCGTTCCCTGCCGTTCGACGATACGACGATCGTTTCGGCGGTGTCGGGTTATCGGCTGGACGCCGGCGCGCATTTGGACGCCGCCGCATTCCAGCAAATGGTCGAACGAGCGCGAAAGGACGCGGCGGAATCCCGGCCATCGGACGCGGTAGCCGGATTCCGGCGCGCTCTCGAGCTGTGGCGCGGTCCGGCGCTCGCGGGCTTGGGATGTCCCGCATTGGAACCCCAGCTCGCAGGACTGGGCGAAGAGCGGCTGGCGGCGTTCGAGCACTGCGTCGAGCTGGAACTCGGCTTGGGCAGGCACCGCGGGCTCACCGGCGAGCTGGCCGAATGGGCGAACGAGAACCCGCTCCGGGAAAGGCTCACCGAACAGCTGATGCTCGCCCTGCACCGGGCGGGAGCGCCGGCGCAGGCGATCCTCGCGTACGAACGCGCTCAAGGCGCCCTGCGCGAGGAACTCGGCGTCGAGCCGGGCCCCGGCCTCCGCCGCCTTCGCGCGCGGATCCTGGCCGACGACCCGGCCCTCGTGGCCCCGGAGAGCTGGGTACCGCGGTGCGATTTGCCGCGCGACGCCAGCTACTTCACCGGACGGGACGCCGAACTCGGCAGGATCCTCGAAGCGGCCGGGGACCGGACGGGCACCACCATGGTGATCTCCGCGCTCGACGGCATGGCAGGCGTCGGGAAAACCACCCTGGCCGTGCACGCCGCGCGTCGGCTCATCGAGCGTTTCCCGGACGCGCAGCTGTTCATCGACCTGCACGCCCACACGCCAGGACAGCAACCGCTCACGCCGTCCGCCGCGCTCGAGAAGCTGCTTCGCGCCTTGGGGGTCGCGAACGAACGCATCCCGATCGAGCTGGAGGACCGGGCCGCGTTGTGGCGGGCGCAGCTGGCGAAGCGGCGCGCGCTGATCGTGCTGGACAACGCGGTGGACGCCGCCCAGCTGCGGCCCCTGCTGCCGGGCGCGCCGGAGTGCCTGACCATCGTCACCAGCCGGCGGCGTCTCACCGACCTGGACGCGGATCCGATCACCGTCGATATCCTGCCTGCCGCGGACGCGCGGGAGCTGTTCCTGCGAGTCGTCGGGGACGACCGGCCGCTGGCCGAACCGGCGGCGACCGACGACGTGCTCCAGCTCTGCGGCTTCCTCCCCCTCGCGTTGCGGATCGCCGCCGCGCGTCTCCGGCACCGTCCATCGTGGACAGTCGAACACCTCGCTTCCCGGCTGCGCGATCAACGCCACCGCCTCACCGAACTGCGGACCGACAACCGCAGCGTCGCGACGGCCTTCACGTTGTCGTATGCCCAGCTCAAGCCCGATCACCAGGGCTTCTTCCGGGCACTGGGACTGACTCCGGGCACGGACATCGATCCGACCGCCGCGGGCGCGTTGACCGAGCAACGTCCGATGGCCAGTGAAGACATCCTCGAGGATCTCGTCGACGCGCATCTGCTGGAGCAGCCGGGCCCCGGCCGGTACCGCTTCCACGATCTGCTGCGCACCTACGCGGCGCGGCTCGCGGCGGACACCGACGGTGAAACCGATCGGCGCGCGGCCCTGACCCGGCTGTTCGACCACTACCTGCTCACCGCCGCGACGGCCATGGACGTCGTGGCGCCTACCGAGCGAGCGCATCGTCCGCGCCTGAAACCGCCGGTGTCCCAGGACAACCACCTCTTCACCTACGATCGCGCGCTGAGCTGGCTGAAGGCCGAACGCGCGAATCTGCTTTCGGTCGCCGGGCACGCCGCCGTCCACGGCTGGCCTTCGCACACCTTCCACCTGTCCGCGACGTTGTGGCGGTTCTTCCACATCATCGGCAACCACAACGACGCGCTGATCCTGCACACGCAGGGTCTCGCTGCGGCACGCAGGGCGAACGATCTTGGTTACCAGGCGGATTCGCTCGCCAGCCGGGGTTACATCAACTGGTGGCTCGGCCGGTACCAGGAGGCGCTCGCCGACTGCGACGAGGGCGTGCGTCTCGCGGTCGACCTGCGCGACCGCCGTGTCGAAGGACGCGCCCTGCACGCACTCGGCCTGGTCTGTACTCGGCTGGGTTCGCTGGAGGAGGCGCGCACCGTGCTCTGGCGGACCCTCGAGGCGGGCAAGGACACTGACGACCCGGTATTGGAGGGTTACGCGCTGCGGGGAATCGGCGAGGTGTACCACCACATGGGCCGGATCGCCGAATCCGTCGACGCCTACGAACAGGCGATCTCGGTGGCTCGTTCCATCGGGAACACCACCATCGAAGGCTATTCCTTGCGTGGGCTCGCCGAAGTCGATTCGCTGCGGGGCGACCACGACGAAGCCCTCACGAAATGCCTGCGGGCGCTCGAACTGGCCAGGGCGAACCGAAACCGCAATATCGAAAACCGCGCCTTGCGCACTCTCGCCGAGATTCGCCGGCGGCGGGGTGAGTACGACCATGCCTTCGCGGCGTACTCGGAGGCGTTGACCGTCGCCGAAGAGACCGCGAACCGCTACGAGGAAGCGCACGCGTACAACGGCCTCGCGCACACGCACCACGACCGCGGCGACTTTGCCGAGGCCAGGCGACGCTGGGGGCAGGCTTTCACGCTGTTCGGCAAACTCGGGGTGCCTGAGCAGCACGGGGTCGGCGTGCAACTGGAAGCGCTCGACGGGAAGAGGAGCTGAGCCGGTGAGTTCGACCGCGGAGACCGCGGCGTTGTTGCGAGCGGCGGGCGCGGTGGTCACCGAGCCGGAACTCCGGGGGCCCGACGTCCTGGCGGCGCGGCTGATTCCGTGGTGGCCTCTCGGTCCCGCGATGATCAAAGTGCCCGGCCTGCGTGGCATGGTCCTCCGGGCGCTCCGGCGTTCCTGGCCGGGGGCGCTGTGGTTCGAGGTCATTCGCACCAAGTACATGGACGACGTTGTCCGCGCGGAGGTCGCGGCGGGCGCCACCCAGCTCGTCCTGCTGGGCGCCGGCTTCGATTCCCGGGCGCATCGCCTGCGGGAAATACTCGCCGGGACAACAGTGTTCGAGGTGGACCAGCCGGACATCTCGGCCCGCAAACGCGCTCGCGTCCGGGCGCTGCCACGAGTGTCCAATGTGCACTATCTGACGATCGACTTCAACCACGACGATCTCGCCGCGACGCTGGCACGCGGTGGCTACGACCCCACGGCGCGCACGGTGGTCGTGTGGTCGGGCGTGACGCAGTATCTGGAGGAAACCGGTGTCGAGGCGACGCTCCGGTGGTTGTCCGCGCAGGCGCCGGAGAGTTCGGTCGTCTTCGACTACTGCTGGCGCGAAGTCATCGAGGGAACGGGCCTGACACCCGACGCGCTCGCCGCCGCTCAAGAGGTGGCGTCAAGGGGTGAACCGTGGCTGTGGGGAATCCGGCGCGGTAAGGCGGCGGAATTCCTGACCGCGCAAGGACTTCGTCTCGTGGAAGACCTGGACATCCCCACCGCGCAAAGCCGGTATCTGCAGCGAGCGGACGGCACGGTCCAAGGTCCAGTGTGGACATTCGGCGGCTTCGTGCACGCGAAGACGAGCTAACCGAGCAGATGGGAGCGTCGCCACAAGGCCGTCGTGAAGTGTCCCTTGATGAACCCGTTTTCCCGGCAGAAGCCGACCAGTTGGCGCGACATCCACCGCAATGACTCGTGATAGTGCGGATTCGTCAACGCCGCTTGGTATGCCTCCTTCGGGTTCAACCCCACTCGCCGGTACGTCTCCGGCCGGATGAACGCCCGGCTCATCGACCACGCGAGCAACGCGACGCCGAACCGGTTCAGCTTCCGCGACAGCCACCCGGCTTCGGTCATCGTGCGCACCATCGCCTCGCGCGCGTAGGCGACGTGCCGTGCCTCCTCCAGGACGTGGATCCGGTTCATCATCCGCAGCAACGGCTGGACCCGTTCGTCGTCCATGGTTTCGCGCTGCAGCCGGTCCACGGGCTCCTCGAAGAACAGCGCGCTCGCCCAGAAGACCGGCCCCAACGGCACCAGCGCGGACACGACGTTCAACAGCCGCGTCGTCAGTTTCGACTGGGGCACCACCTTGCCACCGAACCGCGAAATCCCCTTCGCGAACATGGTCGAATGACGACATTCGTCGGCGACCTCGGTCAGCGCGTACAACGCGGGGTCCGTCGCGGGTTCGCCTTCTTGGACCGTGCGGAGAATGGTGCGCATCAGGCTCAACTCGGCGTGAATGACCACGGACAGGAACGTGATCATCTCCTGTTTGGCCAGCTCCGCTCGCTGCACCGCGGACATCCGGTCCCACAGTGCCGTGCCGTACAACGAGATCCGGTGCTCCAGGTGGTACAGCTTGCCCTCGACCAAGGGCGCGTCCCAGTCGATGTCCACCGCGGGGTCGTAACTCCGCGCTGCCGACGACTTCAACAACCGCCGCGCTGTCGCATCCCGATCCATACGCTCCACGCTAGCGCGCCGCGCTCCCGGCTCCGGGCGGCCCGGGTAAACGTCACCCGCTGTTCGACCGCGGCTCACTCAGTCCGGTTCCGCGGGCAGGAGATCGTGGCCGTCCCAGGTGAAGCGGGCGGTGGTCACGGCGTCGTCGCCGTCGGCGCCGGTGATGAGCTGGTGGATGCCGATCCCGCTCAGCTCCGAGTAGACGCACCACTCGTGGTCGGAGGTGAGCATCAGGTCGAGGTCGAGTGCCGACAGCAAGGCGAACACCTGGCCCCGGTTCGTGCTGTCGACGCCGACGAACACCTCGTCGAGCAGGATGACGCGCGGTGCTTCCGGCGCGGCCTGGTAGTGCGCCGCGACCGCGGCGAAGAGCGGCAGGTGCAGTGCGATGGCCTTCTCACCACCGGAAAGCGCGCCGTGCAGTTTGCGGGTCAGCAGTTGCCAGCCGTCGCCGTTCGCGCGGTCGACCTTCACCACGAAGCGATGCCATGCCGTGTAGTCGAAGACCTGGGCGAGCTGTTGTTCCCAGCTGGTCGCGGTGTCGTCGGCCTTGGCCTGTTCGATCCGGTCGCGGAAGAACCGGTGCAGGGACTCGCGATCGGCGTCGGTCAGGCGCACCGGATCCTTGAGCAGCAGATCCCGGGCGGCTTTCGTCCCCGGTGGCAGATCCGGCGCGACCTGCCAGACCAGCCGTACCGCGACTTTCGAGGCGGTGCGGACCTTTTCCAAGCGTGCGTTCATGCCGTCGACCAGCTCGTTGGCCTGGCGGATCCGCGCGGCGAGATGCCGGCGGGTGTCCCCGGTCAACGTCTGGTCGAACAGTTCTCGTTCCCGCTCGGTGATCTCGTCGCGGCTTTGGTCGGCTTCGGTGCGGAGGATGTTCAGCAGTTCCGCGGCGCCGACCCGGAGACCGTCCACCACCGCGGTGAAAACCTGGACGTCCTCGTCGGTTTCGAGGTCGAGGTCGGCGCGGGAACTCAGCGCGTCCCGGCAGGTGTGCACGGACTCGGACAGCCGGTGCAGCGCGTCCCCGATGTTGCTGGCGCTGTGGGGCACCGACGGCCAGGCGGCCGCGACCAGCCGCGCCGCGTCCAGCGCGGCACGGACACCGTCGCCCGACCCCAGGGTGGCCTCGAACTTCGTGAGGTCGGCGATTCCGCTGTCCGCCGGGAAAGTTCCGGCGGCCAAGCGGCGGAACCGCTGGGCTGTATTGTCTCGATGGGCCGACGCCTCTTCGTGGACCTTCGCGTCGTTTGCCCGCTGAGTTTCCAGCCTGCCGAGCTGCGTCGCGAGTTCGGTCACCTTGCCCGTGGTTCGTTTTTGTTCGTCGCCGAGTTCCGTGATCTTGGTGCGAAGTCCTTCGATTTCGGCAAGAACTTCTCGGTAGTCGACGCCGAACGTGCTGTCGATCGCCTCGAGCATGGCGACCAGTTTCCGGTGCTCTTCTTCGGCTTCCCGCGCTTCGCCCTCGCGTTGAACCGCGTGGTCCACCGACCGTTGTGCCTGGGCTGTCAACGAAGCCAGTGTTTGCCGGGCGGTGAGGAGTTTGTCGTGCTGCTCCAACCAGTTCTCGGCCTGATCGGCGAACGTGCTGACGGATGTCGCCAGTGTCGCCAAGGCTGCCCGCTCGGTGGGCACACCATGTTCGGCCGCCAGGCCGATCAAACCGAGCAGCGTCCGAGCCACGTCCTTTTCCCGCGCCGACACGATTTCGACGCGCTGACGCACGATCCGGTCGGCCGTCCCCAGTTCGAGTTCCGCCCTGGTCATCTGCTGGGTGGCAGCGTCGAGTACCGCGTAGCTGGGCCTTGCCGCCCGCTCGGCCTTGATCACCTGCCGACGCGTGGCGAGGGCGGCGAGTTCGGTTTCGAGCCGCGCCATGTCCGCCTCGCGTTCGGAGATCTGGGCCCTCAGCTCGTGGATGCGGCGTTCGCGGGCGCGTCGGCGCGCGAGCGCGCCGATGTAGGCCGGATGGTCCTTCTGCCAGCTCCCAGCGAGATTGCCGAGACGCCACGTGCCATCCGCGCCGATGGCCGCGGATTCTTCCGGCGGCAACCGGTCGCCGAAGGCCACCGCTTCCAATAGTCTGCGTACGACCGGAGCCTGGACTTCCGCATCGGCTTCGGCCACGAGGACGTCAGCGAGTGATCGACCGGCCACCGGGCCCAACGCCTCGGGCTCTGCGAAGATGTCGTGGCCCGGGACGTCTCCGCGCGGCCCCACCCAGGCGTCCAACAGACCGGATGCTTCGAGTGCGGCTTCGATCCCCGCGTACGCGCTCTCGGGCGTTGCCGCCGCGAAGTCGACCAAACGCCACAACGGTGCGCCCGTCATCGCTTCCCGGTCGGTCGTGCGGGTCGGCGGCGCGGCTGGCGGGAGATCTTCCTCGGTGCGCAGCCGATCCACCTCGGCGATGAGGTGATCCCGCTGTTCGCGAGCCGCGGCCAATGCCGTCGTCCGGGTCGTTTCCTGGCGGGTGATCTCTTCCAGGATCGGCGATGCGACCGCATCCACCGCGGTGAGCAGCGCGGTTTCGGATTCGAGGTGGTCGAGCAGGACCGTGGGCTCGGGGAACACCAGCTCAGCGCAGGCCTCCGCCCACTCCACCAGCCGGATGCTCAGGTCGTTCAGCGCGGCGTCCCGATCGCGTGCTGCGGCGTCGAGCTGTTCCTGCGCCGCGGAGTACGCCGACCTCGCGCTGTCGAGGTCCTCCTCCGCCTCCTGACGTCGCTCGATCGCGCGCTCGTGGTTGTCGAGGGCTTCGCCGACCGTGTGCAGCTGCTCCTCCTTGCCACGCACCGCCGCGCGCAGCAAGGGCCGCGCGGAACCCGGCTCGGTGTCCAGGTGCGCCGTGATTTCGCCGTGCACGCTTGTCAGACCGGCGCGGGCAGCGGCTTGGCGTGTCTCGATTTCCTGCGTCCGGACGATCTCGGCTTGCCGGTGTGCGGTCCGTTCGGCGTCGTGGCGATCCTGCTCGTCACGGTCGGCATAGGTTCGTTTCTTGCCCGCGTCGTCCCGGATCTTCCCGGCCTGCGCTCGCGCTTCGGCCGTACGCTGCCGCAGCCGATCCAGCTCCTGACCTTGTTTGTAGGCCTCACTTTCGGTCAGCCCGGTCTTCCTGGCCTCGGCCGTGCTGATTTCTTGCGCGAGGGTTTCGATGCGATGCTCGGCGTCTTCCTTTTGCCGGGCAACGATTTCGTACTGCTCGGCGGACTGTCGCGCGGCTTTGGACAGTTTCTCCAGTTCGTTGGTTGCCGAGGTCACTTCGGCCGCGCTCGCTCGCAGCACGCGTTGGGCATAGGTCCGTTGCCGCGACGCCAATGTCCGGGTGGCCGTGACCTCTTCTTCCAGTGTTGCAAGTCGTTCGCGTTGCTTGTCCAGCCGTTCGAACCCCTCGGCGAGTTCGGCGATTTCCTGCTGTCCCAAGGGAGGAAGTGCGCGTGAGAGCAACGTCGACAACAACGCGGGGTCGAGCCGCTGCGACAGCTTGGGCGTTCGCAGCTGGAGCAACGCGGTGATCAAGGCGTCGAAACGTTGCTCGGTCAAGGTGGGGAAGAGCGTCGACCGGACTTCCGCGCGGTAGTCACTGGCGTTCGCGTGCCCTGTCCCGTGGGAGCCGAGCTGTTCCTCCAGTGCCTTCTTCGTCAGCGGTTGACCGGCGTCGTTGACCAGACTGAGCCCATCCGGCATGCCGATGCGCTGCTCGGTGGTGAAGTAATCCGGATGCACTGTCGTGGTGTGCGAACTCGCCTGCAGCCGCGCCCCGCAGCTGAACCAGCGCCCGGGAAACCGGAACTCCAGCCACACGTAGCCGACGCGTGTCGTACCGGAAGCGCCTTCGCCCATGAGGTTCCAGTGCATGGTGCGTTCACCGGTGCCGAACGTCGACAGGCGGTTGGCCCGCAGGTTCGCGTCGAAGAGGAACGGCAACAACAGTTCGAGCGCCTTCGATTTGCCGCTCCCGTTGGGACCGCGGAGCAGCAGACGTCCTTGGTGGAACTCGAAGACCTCGTCGTAGTAGCGCCAGACATTGAGAATTCCGGCGCGGGTGGGTACCCAGCGAGGCGCCGGTGGGGCGGTCTCGCCGTCGTGCGCGGGGCGAGGAAGTTCGGTCACTGTCATGACGGATTCTCCTCGGCGTCGGAGGTTCTGGCGTCGCGCACGGCGTAGCGCGCCGCGGCCGGAAGGGGGCGAACAAGACCGGAAGACAGCTGCGCCAGGCCGAACGCCGTCAGCACTGCCAGCGCGTCGGTAGTGAGCTGCCGTACGCCGTCCTCGCCGCGGTAACTCTTGGCCCAGCGCGGAAAGCGTTCGAGTAGCTCCGCAGCGGCCGCCTGCAGTTGTTCGAACGTCATCGGCCCGGTCAACGCATCGAGCAGCAGAAGGGCGGCGACCTTGGCGTTGCTCGCGTCGTCCGGGAATCGCGTGTCGGTCGCGATGCCGTCGACGTCGACGAGCAGTACGCCCTCTGCGCGCTCTTCCAGTGCGAAGCCACCTTGTTCGGCGGCGCGGCGAAGAAGCTGGCGTCCGGTAGGGGAGGAGAGGTAGGCGCACTCGTCGGCGGAGAGGTCGTCGAAGTAGAGAACCGGGTCGTCGACCAGGCGCCGGAACACCGAGTGTCTGAGCCACAGATTCCGCTGGACCTCGGAGCGCTTCGCCGTATCGTCATGCGCACCCGAAGCGAGGCCGTAGCGACGCTCGCGCGACACCGCGGCGACGAGTTCTTCGAAGCGCAGCGCCACTTCGTCGGTCGGCACCGCCAGGCGGGACGGTCCGACCGGGGCGGCGAGCAGACGGAGCAGCAACGTCGCGTCGATCTGGTACAGCACCTTGGCGTCCGCCGATTCCACGAACGCCTCGGTCGTGCCGTCGACCACCTCGATCACACCGTAGGACTCCAGCAGCCGAAGGACATCGACGAACGCCATCCGCTCACCGCGGCTCGACGTGTCGAAGGCCGCGACGACCTCATCGGAGCCGGCGGCCAGGCTGACCCGCTTGGCCAGCAGACCGATGGTGGTCACCGGCGTCGCGAGCAACTCGGCCGCTACCACACACAACAGCACGTACCGCCGCCGATCGAACGGCGCTCGACCCGACCGGAGCCGGCGAGCGGGACGACCGGGATCGGTGGCGACACGAACCTTGACCAGCCGGGCGTAGCCGAGGCGCGGTTCGACGGTCAGCGTCCAGCCGCAGTAGTAGTCGAACCACTGCCGGATCGGCTCGCGCCGGCGCCGGACCAGCTCGAACGCCTCGGGCTGGCCTCGCTCGGTGACCAACGGCGTGGCGAGCAACTGCCGGATGCCGCGGGCGACCTCCTCCTTCTCAGCGATCACCAGCTGGTTGGCGAGCTGGCTCATGACCGGCCCCCACTCGCGCGCTGTATTCGACGCCCACCGTCGGCCCGGATCTCGAGTTCGTAATCAGGACCGTGAAACTGCCCCCGTGGCGTCGTCAGCCTGGCCACCGCGCCGTCCTGAGGCGGCCACAACAGAATCTCGATCCGCCCGTCGGACGTCGTGCCCCGCCGCACGCCATTGCGCTCCGGCGCGTTGCCGAGCGCCCTGCCCAGCAGATCGAGCAACCGCTCGAACACCGCGTGATCGAGCCGGGCGAACGCGGAGAGCCGGACCGCGCCGCCGGTGTCGAGCATGTCCCACGCGGCTTCCAGTTCCGCCCGCTCAGCACGCGCCTGCTCCGCCCTGGCCGCGCGGACCGCGGCGACGTCACGCACCCGCCCCGTGCGGGCGAACCGCTCGGTTTTCCCCGCTGTGCGCAGCAAAGGCGACACCTCGACCGGCGGCGCGTCCCGCCACGACGACGTCGAGCTGACCAGCTCGGGATCGGGATGGGCGAGATGCGCGTGCCGCGCCGAACTCAGCCCGAACATGGTCGACCACAACCGATGCAGGTCGTCCTGGGCAGGCACGACGGTGAACCACCTTGCCAGCTCACGGAAATCGGCGACCGCACTGCTCGCCCGCCGCCGGGATTCGGTGATCCGGTCGAGCACCTGGAGCAGCGTGATGATCGCCCGCCGCGCCACGAGATGCAGCTGCTCGGCCCGCGGTTGCGCGCCGTCCGACGGCAGGAACCAGGCCCGCAGCCCCTCCCAGCGGGCCCGGCGATGCGCCAGCCACTCCGGCCCCGGATCCGTGCCGGACAGCTGAGGAAGATCGGCACCGAGCAGCGCACGCTGATGCATCAGCCCGACCCCGTGTTCCTCGACCTGCCGGATCCGGACCGCGATCCCGTGCGTGCGGTGTTCGAGGTTGGTCAGGAACTCCTGGAGATAGGTGACCGTCGAGGCCTTGACCTCGTGGAAGGTGGCCAGATTCGCACCGTCCGCACGCAGGAGCCGCTGCAATTCGCCGTTGAACTGCTTGGTGTTCCCGCGTAACGCTTCGAGATGCCCCTCCAACTCGGTCAGCGTGCTGAAAACACGCCGATCCGACCCGCCGTCCAACTCGCGCACGAGATCGCCGAGCCGATCGGAGATCGCGTCGAGCACCGCCGTCTGCAACGCACCCGTCGAGGCCAGCACACTCAGCGCGTGAACCACCCCGGCGAACGCCGCTTCACCTTGCCGCGTAAGGGAATACTGAAGGTTACGCCGCTCGTACTCGGTCGCCGTACGGTAGTTCTCGGAGTGATTCTGGATGACGTCGACGAGGTTCCAGTCGCGGAGCTGGTCGAGCGCCCTGGCGAGGTCGTCGTCCTCCAACGCGTCGAGCCAGCCCACCGACCTCAACCGCGCGCGGACGTCGTCGAGCCCCAGCGCGGTTTCGAGCCGCTCGTTGGCCTCGCCGAAGGCATGCAGCACCGACACGTACAGCTCGGCCCGGTCGCCGCTGGTGAAGCGGAACATCTCGGGCGGAACACGGATCGGGTCCATCCTGCCTCCCACAGTCTGGTCGCCGACCACGGTACGGGTCGGCACCGACAGTTTCAGGCTTGGGCCATTTCGTCGAGCAACGCCGACGCGACACGCTCCTCCGGAACCGTCTTACCCACCCTGACCAGGTGCCCAGCCAACTCGGCGTCCCATGGCGCCGGCGTGACCCGCCCGACCGGCGGACCGTCCCCGACCGCGGCGAGGTAGTCGGCGCTGGCCATCCGCCACGGTACCGCCCCGGTCCTGGCCACGACGTTTGCCGCGATCCGCAGCCCCTCCCCGTCGAAGTCGCCGTGGTAAAGCAGCTGGGCACCGGCCTCTCCGAGGCGCCTGAGCAGCAGAATCCCCGTGCTACTGGGCCAGCCTGAGGTGCAGATCATCGGCGGACACCCGGTACTGAACCTGTCGAGCGCGAGCGCCAGCACACTCGGATTCTCGAACACCCACACTTGTTCGGGCGCTTCTATGCTCTTGGCAGCCCTGAGCTGCTGCAATGTCAGCACAGCGGCCGTCCCGGATTCCGCGCACGCCCGTAGAATCCGGCTCGCTGTGTCGTCGCCAGGCAGGCGGAGCCCAGCGGCGAGCACCGTCGAGGACAACTCGTCATCCGCGATCCCGGCCCGCTCCCACAACGCCCGTCGCTCGGGCGCGTCCACCGGCGGCGTGACGTCGTAAATCGCGGCCAACGCCCTGGTGACGAGGCCCGCGCACCTCGTGCCCTCATCCAGCGCGTGCGTCTCACCCAGCACCGCGTCGGCGAACACCGGCAGCGGCACCCCAGCCGCAGGCAACTCACCCAACACCCGCAACGCCGTGCTCAGCTCCTCACGCGTCCGCACTATCGACTTATCGACAAGTCCGGCTCGACGTACTGCAGCTACCCAATCCATCAGTGCCGGTTGCGCCACCACCACCGGATGCTCTGCCAGCCACGCCCACAGCTCTTCCCGCTCCGCCGCAGCCCGCCGCCTCTCCCCAGCGCGATTGCCGACCGGGCCTACGAGCTTTGCGACGACGTCCCGGGTCTCCAGCCCGGTCACCTCACGAAGCGCCTGGTCAAGCTTGTCCAGCGCGATGCTGGCGTACTCACCGGGCAGCCGCTCCAACCCGAGCAGATCCGCGACCGCAGCCCGCTGGTCGTCGTCGAGCGGCCCGATCTTGACCCTGCTCACCGGCAGCCCGGACGACAACCTGCCATGCACGGCCCGCCACAACGGCATCAAACCACGCGAGAGTCGATCAACAGGTTCCACAATGGGTCACATCATAGGAGTGCTCCCCGGATCAGGAGTGAAATCCGGCGTCGAACGGCAAGCCCTCCTACAGGGCGTAAAGGCAGGCAAATTCGACTGTATGGGGGCCTCCTGCGCCCATGGCTGATCGCGCTGTCGTCAAGATGGTCCGGGATATCCGGGTGTGGCTCGCCGATGACCAAGGCACGGACGACGTCATCACCTGTTTGGAGCTGTTGCTCGACGCCCGGGACACTTGGCTGAACTGTGCTGACCCGACGTTGTGGCGGACCGGTGACGCGCATCGGCTGCTGATCGACACCGCCGCGCCACGGCTGACGGACCGGTACGGCCTGAGCGCGCACGGTCCGGCAGCGTTGCAAGTGCTGATCGACTTCCTCGACGCGACCGATCGGTTCCATCCGGCCAGCACGCGCATCATGACGCTGCGCAAGGAACTGGATCGGGCCACCGCGAGGTTCCCCGCAGCGATGGCGGACGAATCGAGGTGGCGACTGGCCAAACGGATCTACACCGCGATGCTCGCAGCCGGGGTCGATATCGATGACGACGACGCGGCCGATGCTTGGCTCGAGAAGTTCAACCGGTCGGTCCGGCCGCGGCGCCGTGCCGTCCTCGGCTCGTTACTCGATCAGACGCCGGAACTCGCGACGGCTCGATTCGTCGCCAGGGACTCCGTCGTCGCCGCACTCCCGCCGGACGCCCCTATCCCGCCCGAGTTCCGCCGCGACGAGCCGGCGGCGGAACCATGCCCGGCCAACCCACCGGTCTCGCTGCCACCGACCAACCAGCTCGCTGTTTCTGCTCGCGAATCGGCGTTGCTGCGCAGGTTGGTCTCTTGTGGACAGTGGGCAGTCGAGGGCCGCAAGGTGACGAAGCAGGGCTTCCCGTCCCCTGCCGACACTCGGTCGTTCGCCGAGACGCTGGGCATCAACCCCCGTGAGCGCCTTCGTGACCCTCGCGACCAGGTGCCGCTGACCCGCGCTTGGCGGCTGGCCCTGGACGTGGAAGTCCTGCGCTTGCACCGCACCCAGGTAGTCCCCGGACCGGCGTTCACCGCGCTGGAACGGGTTGTGGCGGGCACGGCCGACGCTGAGGAAACCTTGCGCCTCTGGCAGGAAGTCGTCGACGTCGCGGTTGCCGGCCCGGCCCAGCTGGACGAACGTGACGAGGGTACCCGCGAACTCGAAGCGTTCCTCCGCCCATGGGGTCCCCGCGCTCTGGGGGAGATGTACCGCGCCGAAGCACCGATCGGCCTCGAAGATCTGATCGATGATCTCATCGACGAGCACCACGACCCCGACGTCTCCGAAACCCTCATCGCCCTGACCGGCGCGGCCGTCCGCACCGGTCTGCTGGCCGCGGTCGAAGCGGGCGCCGCAACAGTTGCCTTGCCTCCTGACACCGACCACGAACGGACGACCGTCCAGATGGCTGCACTGCTCGGCGAGCCGTCGTGGGCTGTCCTCCCCATCCTGGACGCCCGTGCCGAACTGACCTCACTCGGCCGCTACTTCGTCCGCCGGAACCTCCTGGCCGAGGAAGTGACGCGCCTCTACTTGAACCGGCTTGAGAAGGAGCCTGCCGATGTACTGCGAATTCCTCGCGGTGGATCAGGAACTCGGTGATCGTCGGCAGAACTCCGCGAGTTGCCGCCCCAGGCCGACATCACCGCGACAAGGTTCGTCAGCGAGTACCACTGGGGCGATTTTCGCGGTAACCCTCCGACCGTAATGGAGCGCTACTTCGATGCCTTTCTATATGTTATTGAGCTGTGGGAGTTGGCTTCGAAGCGGCGGGCTGAACGAGAAGGACGGGAAGTCCGCAAAGTCGCGGCTCAGTATGCTCGCCTTGAGAAAAGCAGGTCCGAGGCGTGTGAACAGGGTGAATGCCCTGATCGGGACCAAGTGTCCCGAGGGCTACGACAGCGCGGTCACCCTGCTCGTCGACCTCAAGGCGGTCAATGCTCGAAATAGTGGCGTGGCGGCTTTCGTCAAACGCTACGAGCGTCTGAAAGAAGAGCGTCGACGTAAGCCGATGCCTGCTGCGCTTTACCCAAGTAGGGCTGTGAAGAGGAAGTTCCGGCCAGTCACGCATCGCTGTCACTGCCCGGTGTCGTAGAGTGGCAGGCGTGGTGGAAGCTGCGGCAGACGAGGCGCGGAAGTTCGAGGACCTGGCCGAGCAGGTGCCGGACGAGCGGGCACAGTTACTGGTCGAAGCGGCGTATCAATGGTCGCGCGCCGGCGATGTCCAGCGTGCCGAGCGGTTGTACCTGACGGCGATCTCGGACGGTGGTTCTGTACACGGTGACGCGCGGACAGCTTATGCCGATTTTCTGTTCGAGCACGAGGACGCTGATCGTGCGCGCGAGGTACTGGCCGGGTTGTGGGCCAGCCATCCAAAGGACCCCGATGTGTATCAGAGCGTCGGCGATTTGCTGATAGACCAGGGCGATTCGCCCGGCGCCCTCCGCTGGTTCACCGCCGGGGTGATTCGCTGTTACGGCGCGGTCGTGGGTTCCCGGCAGCTCGAGGGCGATCCGTCATTGGAACAGTTGCTGAAATCGCGTTCCAGGGTGCGCAAGGTCAGTGGCGAAACACCGGATGACTGGGATCGGGTCTGGTTCGAACGGTACGAGCGAACCCATCCCGGCAAGAAGGCCGACCAGCTGTGGACCTACGAGCACCTTGCCGAGATGCAGCAGGAAACCGCGCGGTTGCAAGATGAGAACGCGATCCTGCGCACATTTCGGCCAGGCTCACTCCCGGAGACGTTTCCCTACTGGCCGCGCGCGGAGTTCGACCGTGCGTTGGCCGCTTTTCCTGAGGTATTCGCCGAGTGGAGGGACTCCGAGGACCCCCACCTCGTCCATCGCCGCATGGTCGAGACCGCGCTGCGAGCTGCCGACGCCGCCTTCGACCTCGCCGTCGTGCCGCTCAACGTTGATGATGTGTACGCTCACGCCGAGCGCACGGGGGTTGAGCCGGACAGCGCGGAGACGCACCAGCGGCTCGCGATGGTGTCCCGCGTCAACGGTGAAGGTATCGCCTGGCCGCCGGGGAGAAATGACCCGTGCTGGTGCGGATCGGCGCGCAAGTACAAGAAATGCTGTGGCACCCCCGGTTTCACTGCGGACTCGGCATGACGTAGCCAGGTTCGGCACGCTTTGTGGAGCTTCGTCCCTGCCCGGACAGCACGGCGAGGGATGGACAAATCCGCGACCGGACAGTCGAATATGAGTCGGAGGAAGAAGCAAAACCGCTGCTTTGGCCGATCACCGGGCGCTGTGCTCCCGCCCACGTCAGAGCCGTTTGGTTCGAGTGTTGGTACGAATAGCTGTCGGCCGACGGCACCGTGACCCGCTTGGCGCGCCGTGACGATGCGGAGTTGATGGGCTGTGCCCTGGCAAGCGAGGCAGGCGAGTACTCCGCCCCGAATCCGCGCCAAGAGCCGGTTGCCAGCAGCCTGCCACCGGCTTATCTCGACACGCCGCGGCAGGGGCTCGTTGGCGTGGCGACTTCGGCTGGAGCGGCTTGTGCACGACGGACTTCTGGGATCACCCGTCACTAGGCCCTTCCCTGGCGGGTGTCTATTCAGGACTATGTGACTGAACTGGAAAGCACTCCGGCGTCAAGTCCGTGGATCCGGCGCTGGTAGCCTCGACGCCCAGCACGGGCTGGGTGATCAGGGAAGAACGCCTGCCCCTCGTCCTGCTCGAAGATCTCCAGGAGAAATTCCTAGTGGTTGCAGTGCTGAACGAATACTCCGTTCGGGTCGCGACGGATTCGCGGTCGTACCAACGTGGCCAGGCCTACTTCGCCGGCGGGCATGTGCAGAAGA
This sequence comes from Amycolatopsis sp. NPDC059027, assembly GCF_042739735.1. Lineage (NCBI taxonomy): Bacteria > Bacillati > Actinomycetota > Actinomycetes > Pseudonocardiales > Pseudonocardiaceae > Amycolatopsis > Amycolatopsis sp. NPDC059027. The sequence continues at coordinate 31,461 of NZ_JBHYIK010000080.1, forward strand.
TCAAAGCCGACGGGAAAACCGTGACGGCCACGGTGGCTGGCAGCCGTCTCTACCGGGTCCGCCTCGCCGTCGGCCGTGGCCGCCTTGGCGGCTCGTGCACCTGCCCGTACGGGGAGAAGGGGATGTTCTGCAAGCATTGTGTCGCGACGGCTCTGGCCTGGCTCGACGGCGGTGCCGAGTCCGTCAGGCCGAGCCCGGAGCTTATGCCGCAGCAGCAGCTCGAGAGGTTTCTGCATACCCAGGAAACGTCCTGGCTGGTAGCGGAGCTGTTGAAGGCCGCCGATACCAACCCCTTGCTTCGTGCTCGGCTCGAGAGCGCGGCAGGTGCGCAAGGAGCGTTCGACGATCAGCCACTTCGTGAGCGTCTCGAAGAAGCTATCGAAGTTCCGGATTACCTCGATGAACGCGAGGAGCAAGCCTACTTCCATGAAGTCGTGAAGGTCCTGGACGAGATCGCGGACCTGGTCGGGTACGGCTTCGCGGATACTGCTCGTGGCCTCGTCGAATTCGCCTTCGAACTGCTTGACGACGTGGCTGACGAACTCGAGGAAGTCGGCGGCGACGCGAGCGAATTGCTGGGCCGTGCGGCGGAGATTCACCTCGCCGCATGCGAGGCGGGCGAGCCCGACCAGGAACAACTCGCGCAATATCTGGTGGACACGGCACTGGCCAGCGACCACGGAGCCTTCCTCGATGCTCTCCCCGCCTATGCCGGCGTGCTGGGCGCGACAGGCCTCGCCCGCTATGGCGTGCTGGTACGGGAGGCTTATGCGGTCGAGGCCGGGTACGTCGAGCGTGTTCTCCTGGAACACGTCGCCGAGTCGGAGGGTGGCACGGACGCCCTCATCGATGTCCTGGCGCAAGACGTGTCCAGTGCCCATGATGTCTTCCGGATCGCGCTACGTCTGTGCCACGACGACCGCGACGACGAAGCTCTGGAGTGGCTGACCCGCGGCGTCGCGGACTTCCCAGCGGATCCGGACCTACGGTCTCTGGCGGCGGAGTGCCACGTCCGCGCCGGTCGACCCGCCGAGGCCGCGAAGCTGCTGTGGGGCAACTTCCGTAACCATCCCAGCCTGGACAACTACATCGCGCTCGCCACGGCGGCTGCTGATGAATTCGCCGCCTGGCGTCGGAAAGCGCTTGATCGCTTGGCCAAGGACGCGCCGCTCCAGGCCCGTTTCACGAAGTCCCGGCTTAGCCTGCCCGGCCGCTCGCGACTGGTGGAAGTCCTGCTGTGGGAACAGGACCTCGACGGGGCATGGCAGGCCGCGAACGCGGGCGGCTGCTCCGACGAACTCTGGCTCCGTCTGGCCCGTAAGCGCGCCGCCAAGCATCCCTCGGATGCCATTCCCGTTCTGCTCGCGGCGGCCAATCAAGCCATCGGCTGGCAGGACCGTGCCTGGTATGCCCGCGCAGCCGAGTACTTGACGGAGGCCCGTCCCCTGTTCAAACGTGTCGGCCGCACGGCGGACTTCAAGGCTCATATGACCGCACTTCGCGCCACGCACAAGCCCAAACGAGCCCTCCGAGAGGAGCTCGACCGTGCGGGACTGCCGTGACTCGACAGCCCATCGCGGTGTACGGCTTCTCCGGAATAAGGTGATCTGAGCCTGCTGGCCGCCCGATACGGACGGGTTTGGCGGTCTGTCATCTCGCATCGCCGCACGCGTGGCCGTCCGGCAAAGTGGACCATTCGTGGACCACGCCCCGACCAGGAACGTTGACCGTTTGATCGAAATGTGCGCTGTGCTGCTGTTGGGTGCCCCCGGCAGGATTCGAACCTGCGACACCCGCTTTAGGAGAGCGGTGCTCTATCCCCTGAGCTACGAGGGCATGTGCTGCCGACCTCACTCTAGCGGGCCCGGGGCGGACGTGGTGCAGGGGGCGGGTGAAGGGTGGCCATACGTAGGTTGTCACCCGTGTGGGTGGTGGGGGCGTCTGAGCTGGTTGGCGCAGTCTGTCACTCGGTCGTGTCTGGTGTCGGGTTGCTGAACAACAGTAGGTAACCTTCGTTAACGGGATGCGGAAATCGCTCCACCGGCTGCCGGAGGGCTTCGTTGATCAAGCTCATGTTCGCCGACGACGAGGAACTAGTTCGTTCGGGGCTGCGCGCCATGATGTCGGGCGCGCAGGACATCGAGATCGTGGGCGAGGCGAGCGACGGTAGATCGGCGGTCGAGGTAGCGCGGCGGTATCACCCGGACGTGGCATTGCTGGACATCAAGATGCGCGCGCCGGACGACGGGATCCGGGCGTTGCGGGCGATCCTGGCGCTGCCGGATCCGCCGACCGTGGCGATGCTGACCACGTTCGACATCGACGAGTACGTGAGCCTCGCGCTGCGGCTCGGCGCCAACGGCTTCCTGCTCAAGGACATCGACCCGGCGGCGTTGCTGCGGGCCGTGCGTGACCTGGCCAAGGGCGGCGCGGTGCTCGACCCGGGGGTCGCGGCGCGGATGGTCCAGTCGCATCGCGACGAGCAGCGAGCGGCCCAGCCGGCGCGTAAGCTGCTGGCCTCGTTGTCCGAACGGGAGCGTGAGGTGGTCGCGTTGATCGGGCAAGGGCTTTCCAACGCCGAGATCGGTGGCCGGTTGCACCTCTCCGAGGCGACGGTCAAGGGGTACGTCTCGGCCGTGTTGTCCAAGATCGGCGCGGCCAACCGGGTCCAGGCCGCGTTGCTGGCCTACCGGGGCGGCCTGCTCGACCAGTAGCGTGCTCACCGCGCTCGAGTTCCTGGGGCTCGTCGCGTTCGCGGCGTCCGGAGCGCTCGCCGCGGTGCGGGCGCGGCTGGACGTCTTCGGCGTGGTCGTGGTGGGGCTGACGACGGCGCTCGGCGGTGGGATCATCCGGGACGTCCTGCTGGGGATCCATCCGCCGACGACGTTGCGCAAGTGGCCCTACCTCGCGGTGTGCGCGGCGACGGCGTTGATCGTGTTCGCGTTCCATCCACAGGTCGCGAGGCTGCGGCGCGCCGTACTGCTCGCCGACGCGATCGGGCTCGGGGTGTTCGCGACGGCGGGGACGACGATCGCGTTGGCGGGCGGGGCGACCGTGTACGCGGCGTGTCTGATCGGGATGACGACGGGAATCGGTGGCGGCGCGTTGCGGGATCTGCTGCTCCGGGAAATCCCTCTCGTGCTGCGTAAGGAGATCTACGCCGTGGCCGCGCTGGCCGGTGCGGCGCTCGTCGGGGTCGGTCACGCTTTGTTACTGCCGCCCGGGCCGGTGACCGTCGTGGCGGCCGCGGTGGTGGTCGCGATCCGGATGCTGGCGTTGTGGCGGCGGTGGAACGCCCCGGTAGCACGCGGGTCCGGAGAGGGCTGAGACGATCCGGAGCGGGAAAATCCTTTGTGGGTTCTGTGTGTGTTCTTAGGCGAGTCTCAGCACGCTGAGTAAGACTGTCGCCATGCGCATCCTTGTGGTGGACGACGACCGCGCCGTCCGTGAATCCCTCCGGCGGTCCTTGGAGTTCAACGGCTACCAGGTCGAACTCGCCAGCGACGGTGCGCAGGCCCTCGAGACGATCGTCGCCAACCGGCCGGACGCGATGGTGCTGGACGTGATGATGCCCCGCCTCGACGGGCTCGAGGTGGCACGCCGGCTGCGAAGCACCGGGGACGACCTGCCGATCCTGGTGCTGACCGCGCGCGACACAGTGTCCGACCGGGTGTCCGGTCTCGACGCCGGCGCCGACGACTACCTCCCCAAGCCGTTCGCCCTCGAGGAGCTGCTCGCCAGGCTGCGCGCGCTGCTGCGCCGCGCCCTCCCGGAAGGTCAGGGCGACCAGGCCTCCGAAGTGCTTTCGTTCGCCGATCTCACGCTCGATCCGGGCACCCGCGAGGTCCGCCGCGGCGACCGCGAGATCAGTCTTACCCGCACCGAGTTCGCGCTGCTGGAGCTCTTCCTCTCCTATCCGAAGCACGTCCTCACCCGCGGCCGGATCCTGGAGGAAGTATGGGGATACGACTTCCCGACCTCGGGCAACGCTCTCGAGGTCTACGTCGGTTATTTGCGCCGCAAGACGGAGGCGGAGAACGAGCCGAGGCTGATCCACACGGTTCGGGGAGTGGGCTACGTGCTGAGGGAAACCCCGCCGTGACCGGTGCCGTCCCGACCATCGACGTGATGGAGGACGATCCGCGCGGTACGCGCTGGGGGACCCGCCGGTTTTCGCTGCGCGGACGAGTGACGTTGCTGGCCGCCGCCTGTGTGGCGGGCGCCGTGGCGCTGGTGTCACTCGGCGCCTATTTGGTCGTGCAGAGCAACCTCTACCAGCAGCTCGACGACAACCTGGTCGCCCGCGCCAGTGCGGCGGTCCAGTCGCCGCAGGTGCAGACGCAGCTCAAGCAGGTTCCCGGCGCCTTCCTGGCGAGCGCGGACCTGCAGATCGGGCAGCTGAACATCGGCAAGGAAATCACCCTGACCTACCCGCAGGCGGGCGTCGCGCCGCCGTACGGGAGCACCGAGATCGAGGTCGCCGCCGGCGATCGGGCGAGTTCGATCCGGACCGACGTCGCCACCGACAGCCGGGTCGTCGCGCTGCCGTCGGGACACGGCCAGGCGATGGTGCTGGCGCAGTCGATGGCGCCGACGAAACGCGCGCTCAACGAGCTCGCGGTCGTGCTGTTCCTCATCGGCGGCGCCGGGATCCTGGTGGCCGCGGCCGCCGGGACCGCGGTGGCCCGTGCGGGGCTGCGGCCGGTGGATCGGCTGACGACGGCCACCGAACGCGTCGCGCGCACCGGGGATCTGCGGCCGATCCCGGTCAGCGGTGACGACGAGCTGGCCCGGCTCACGCAGAGCTTCAACACCATGCTCGGCACGGTCGCGGAGTCGCAGGAACGGCAACGCCAGCTGGTCGCCGACGCGGGGCACGAGCTGCGGACACCGCTTACTTCCTTGCGCACCAACCTGGAGCTGCTGCTGGCGGCGAGCCGGTCCGGGGCACGGGCGCTGTCGGACGAGGACCGCGCGGACATCGAAGCCGACATTCGCGGGCAGATCGACGAGCTGACCCAGCTCATCGGGGACCTGGTCGAACTGGCCCGGCAGGACGTCCCGCAGGAGCAGTTCGAACGGGTCGAGATGGTGGATGTCATCGAACGCGCCCTCGACCGGGCGCGGCGCCGTGCGGGCGAGATCGAGTTCGACGTCGCGCTGCAGCCGTGGGTGCTCACCGGGGACAACAGCGCGCTCGAGCGGGCAGTGCTCAACCTGCTGGACAACGCGGTCAAGTTCTCGCCGTCCGGGTCGACCGTGCGAGTCCGGCTCTATCCGCTCGGCGACGGCACCGCGGTCGTCGAGGTGGCCGACTCCGGTCCTGGGATCGCCGACGAGGACCTGCCCAAGGTGTTCGACCGGTTCTACCGTTCGTCGGAGGCGCGGACGCTGCCCGGTTCGGGCCTCGGCCTGGCGATTGTCAAGCATTCCGCCGAACGCCACGGCGGTACCGTCTACGCGTCGCGAGCGCCGGAGGGTGGCGCGCTGCTGACGATCCGCCTGCCCGGAGCGCCGGGCTGACCCTGTCACCGTTACGGACGGCAGCCATTCGTGGCTCAACGCGTTGGCAACCCCTGCGAATCCTGTGTTGAATCGTGTAGGATTTTGTGTGGTTGGGGCGTTCATGCGGGGAACGCAGTCGATTCAGGACAGTGCGTTGAGGACGGAGTTGCAGTGCTGGCGCGGCAGCGACAGGCGGTGATCCTCGAGGAGGCTCGCCGGACCGGCGCGGTCCGGGTGAGTGACCTCGTGACGAGGCTGGGCGTATCCGATATGACGGTGCGCCGCGATCTCGACGTGCTCGCCGGGCGTGGCCTGGTCGAGAAGGTCTACGGCGGCGCGACGTCGGTGATGGGCAAGAGCACGGACGAGCCCGGGTTCGAGGCCAAGTCCGTGCGGCAGCGCACACAGAAGGAAGCGATCGCCGAACTCGCGGCGAGCCTCGTCCGGCCGGGGACCGCGATCGGGATCTCGGCGGGCACCACGACGTGGACGCTGGCGCGGGCACTCGATCACGTCCCAGGGCTCACCATCGTCACCAACTCCATCCAGGTCGCGGACGTGCTGCGCGGGGCCAGCCAGCAGGACCGCACCGTGGTGCTCACCGGCGGCGTGCGGACGCCGTCGGACGCGCTGGTCGGCCCGGTCGCCGTGCACAGCCTGCGGTCGCTGCACCTCGACGTCGTCTTCCTCGGCGTGCACGGGATGGCCGACGGCCCCGGCTTCACCACGCCCAACCTCACCGAGAGCGAGACCGACCGGGCGCTCGTCGAGGCGGGGCGCAAGCTGGTGGTGCTCGCCGACCACACCAAGTGGGGCATCGTCGGGATCTCCACCATCGCCGGGCTCGACGAAGCCGACGTCGTCGTCAGCGACGACGATCTTCCCGACCAGGCAAGGGAAATTCTCGCCGAACGCGCGGGAGAACTCATGATCGCCGAGACGGCGGGGACGGCCGAGGCAGAAGAAGCGTGAAACGCACCGTGAGGCACCTGGCCGACGGCCGGGAAATCATTTACTTCGACCGGCCGGGCGCGCCCGAGCGGGTCGCCGAGGACACCCGCGACCTCGCCCCGGTGGCCGCCGCGTCGGAGATCCGGCGCGATCCGCTGACCGGCGAATGGGTCGCCATGGCCGCGCACCGGCAGACGCGCACCTACAAGCCGCCCGCGGATCTGTGCCCGCTGTGCCCGAGCAAGCCGGGGAAACCGAGCGAGATCCCCGAAGCCGACTACGACGTCGTGGTGTTCGAGAACCGCTTTCCGTCGTTCGCGCAGAACGTCCTCGGCGAAGCGTCCACTGTGGATGGTGCGGGGCTGGTGCCGGTGGCGCCCGGCCGCGGCCGCTGCGAGGTCGTCTGCTTCACCAGCGACCACGACGGCTCGTTCGCGCGCCTGACCGCCAAGCAGGTCCGCGCGGTGGTCGACACCTGGGCGGACCGCACCGCCGAGCTGTCCGGGCTCCCCGGCGTCGAGCAGGTCTTCCCGTTCGAGAACCGCGGCGAGGAAATCGGCGTCACGCTGCATCACCCGCACGGGCAGATCTACGGCTACCCGTTCGTCACGCCCCGCACGTCGCGGATGCTCGACGTCGCCCGCGCCTACCAGGCCGAACACGGCCGTCCGGTGCTCGGCGACGTCCTTGCCGCGGAACGGGACTCCGGCGCGCGGATCGTCGCGCGGGGGGAGCACTGGACGGCGTTCGTGCCACCGGCCGCGCGGTGGCCGGTGCAGGTCCAGCTGGTGCCGCACCGGCAGGTGCCGGACATTCCCGCGCTCAGCGAGGCGGAGCGGGACGATTTCGCCTTGGTGTACCTGGACGTCCTGCGTCGCTGCGACGCGCTCTACGACCGGCCGCTGCCCTACATCGCCGCGTGGCACCAGGCGCCCGTGCACCGCGACCGCGACCTGAGCTGGCTGCACCTGGAGCTGTTCTCGGTGCTGCGGGCCAAGGACAAGCTGAAGTACCTCGCCGGCTCGGAATCCGGGATGGCCGTGTGGGTGAACGACGCGACACCGGAGCAGATCGCCCAAAGGCTTCGCGAGGCCGGGTAGCCCGGGGCATACTCACCAGCGATGCACAGGTTCGACTCAGGAACCTCTCAGGACCGTCGCGCAAGGTGAGGACATGACCGAGAAAGACCCCAGTGCGCACGACCCCGCTGCTCAGAGTCATGCCGCTGGTGGTCAGCCGCAGCCGGAAACCGGTCAGAGCGGTTGGTCCGGGGCCACAGCCCAGCCAGGCGCGGCCGCCGACCCCGGTCCCGCGGCGCAGTACCCGGCCCCTGCGGAGTACACCCAGCCCAGCGAGCCGCAGTACCACACGGTGACTGGTGCCGACCCCGCGTACGGCGCGCCGAGCCCGTGGTCGGCCCAGGGAGCCCAGACGCCCCAGGGCACGTACGCGCAGCCAGGTACCACTCCACCGCCCAACCCTTACGCTCCGCCCAGTGCCCACGGGCTGCCGGGGGACACCTCCATCTACAACGTCCCGGCCGCGCCGCGGCGCGCGAAGTCCGGTTCGGGCAAGCTGCTTGCCGGAGTCGCGGCCATCGCGTTGCTGGTGGGCGGCGTCGCGGGCGGCACCGTCGGCTACCTGACCTCGGGCACCAACAAGGGGCCCGCCGTCAACGCGCTCGACGCGCCGAAGCCCGCGCAGCAGACCGCGGCCGCCCCCGCCGGCTCGGTCGAGTCCGTCGCGAAGAAGCTCTCGCCGAGCGTGGTCGAACTCCAGGTCGCCGGCCGCACCGCGCAGGGCGAGGGCTCCGGATTCGTCCTGAGCACCGACGGCTACATCCTGACCAACAACCACGTCGTCGAGGTCGCCGCGAACGGCGGCCAGATCCAGGCCGTCTTCCCGGACGGCAAGAAGGCACCCGCCAAGGTCATCGGCCGGGATCCGACGACCGACATCGCCGTGGTCAAGGTCGACAACGTGAGCGGGCTGACCCCTGTGGAGCTCGGCCGCTCCGACGACCTGCGCGTCGGGCAGTCGGTGGTGGCCATCGGCTCGCCGTTCGAGCTGACCGGCACCGTCACCTCCGGCATCGTCAGCTCGCTGCACCGGCCGGTGCGTGCCGGCGGCAACAACGGCGACCAGGCCACGGTGATGGACGCGGTGCAGACCGACGCGGCCATCAACCCCGGCAACTCCGGCGGCCCGCTGGCCAACATGTCCGGGCAGGTCATCGGGATCAACTCGGCCATCTACAGCCCGCAGTCCTCCTCGAACCGGGGCAGCAGCTCCGAGGGGGCGAACGTCGGGATCGGGTTCGCCATCCCGATCGACCAGGCCCGGCGGACGGCCGACGACATCATCAAGACCGGTAAGGCCACGCAGACCTTCATCGGCGCCAAGGTGCAGGACGCGCAGGGCGGTGGCGCCCAGCTCGGGGACATTACCCCGGGCAGCCCGGCGGAGAAGGCGGGGCTCAAGCCCGGCGACGTGGTCACCAAGATCGACGACCGGACCATCGACTCGGCGGACACGCTGATCGCCGCGATCCGTACCCGGGCACCGGACGAGAAGGTCACCTTCACGCTGAACAACTCCCGCACCGTCGACGTGACCCTCGGCGGCCAGCCCGTGCCCAACTGATCCCAGACGCGGGGGGGGGGGGGGGCGGGCGAGGGCACCACCGCCCGCGGGGGGGGGGGGGGCGGCGAGGGCCCCCCCGCCCCCCCCCCCCCACCCCGCGGCG
>NZ_JBHYIK010000081.1:0-13884 GCF_042739735.1 Amycolatopsis sp. NPDC059027
CGCTTTCAGTGCGTTGACTGGGCTGAAGGACGCCTTGAGTGCGTCGAGTGCACCGAAGGCGTCCTTCAGCACCCCGGCCGCCGGGCTTCACCACGTCCGGCGGCACCTATCGGCGCGCCCGCCCGTCCGCGTGCCGTGAATGCCACATTGACGGACTTGAAGTCCCTCAATGTGGCATTCACGTATTTCGAGTCCACAAAGGACGACTCCGGACCGTGATCATGGTCCGGAGCAGGGCAACTCCATCGGGGGTAGGGACATCCCCACCTCGGGTTCGCAGGCGGGCCCCATGTCCGTGGCGGTCGTTTCCCGGAAGGCTGGAGGACAGCAAGAGCGAGGAAACGGCACTGTGGAAGGGACCGAGCGCGATGCTGGTTCGTACGACCCCCGGCGTGACGCCGACCGTGCTCCCGGACGGGAACCTGGAACTGGCCTGCGCGGTCACCGGTGAACGGGTCCGGTGCGGCCCCACGGGCGCCGCGATGTGGATCGCGCTCAGGCAGCACGCCGGGAGGCTCGACCACGCGGCACAGACGCTCGCCGGGGTGTGGGGCCGCGATCCCGGCCGTACGCGTGCGGAAATGGCCGCCTGGGCGCGGCGGCTGTGCGACGCCGGGCTCCTCGAATGCGACGCGGAGGCGGGCCGGTACGAGCGCGAGGACGGTGTGGCGTGAAGCCCGCGGACAGACGAATGCCTCCGCGCCGGCACTGGGAGACCGGCGCGGAGGCAAGGGCCACGCGGGCCGGGCGTAGGGGGCGCCCGGTACGCGTGGCGGTGGATCGCCGGGTCAGGGGGCGCGACGTTCGGCGATCACGGCGGTGATGATGTCGTCGAGATCGCGGGCCGGCCGGAAGCCGATCCGCTCGCGGGCCTTGCGGCAGTCGGGCACGCGCCGTTGCATGTCCTCGAAGCCGGCGCCGTAGGCCTGGTCGTAGGGGACCTTCACCATCCCGCCGGTGGAGCCGGTCGCCTTGATGACCCGCTGGGCGAGCTCGGTGATGGTGACCTCCTCCGAGTTGCCCAGGTTGTACACCGTCCCGTGGCCCGCCTTGTCCTCCAGCAGTGCCAGCAGCGCCGGGACGACGTCGTGCACGTGGCAGAAGCAGCGGACCTGCTGCCCGTCGCCGAACACCGTGATCGGCTCGCCCGCCAGCCCCTGCTCGACGAAGCGGGGGATGACCATGCCGTACCGCCCGGTCTGGCGCGGGCCGACGGTGTTGAACAGGCGGACGATCACCGTGGACAGGCCATGCTCGACGCCGTAGAGATACGTCAGCGTCTCGTCCAGCGCCTTCGCCTCGGCGTAGGACCACCGGCTCTTCAGCGGCGAGCCGACGATCCGGTCGTCGTCCTCCGACAGCCCCGACGCGGTGTTCTTGCCGTAGACCTCGCTCGTCGACGCGACCAGGATCGGCACCGCGTGCCGTCGCGCGGCTTCGAGCACGGTCTCCGTGCCGTGGAGGTTCGTGCGGAGGCTGTCGAGGGGTTTGTCGAGGATGGTGAACACGCCGACGGCGGCGGCGAGGTGGAAGATCGCGTCCACCCCGGTCATGCAGCCTTCGATCGCTTCGGGATCGCACACCGAGCCTCGCACGAAACGCAGCCGCGGGTCGTCGGCGACCGCGGCCAGGTTGCGCTCGCTGCCGGTGCTGAGGTCGTCGAGCACGACCACCTCGTGGTCGAGGCCGAGCAGATGTTCGGTCAGGTGGGAGCCGATGAAACCGGCACCGCCGGTGATCAGGAAACGCATCGTGCGGGGTTCCTTTCCCTGGCGTCGCCGCCGTGTGTGCTCAGACCGGCTGGGGGTGTTCGGCCGCCGTGGCGGAGTCGAACCGGTAGGTCGCGTCGACCACGATCGGGCAGTCGGTGATCCAGCCGTGGTCGTGGCCGGGGTGCACCGTGTGGATCAGCACGAGGTCCCAGTCCGCGCCGTCGGGGTCGATCGCGCTGTCGGCCACCGTGCCGTCCGGCAGCGTCACCCGCATGACGAGCGGATCGTAGTAGTCGACCTTCGCGCCCCGGTGCGACAGATGGTCCATGATGTCCAGTGCCGAGGACGAACGGACGTCGCGCACGCCGGGCTTGTAGCTGACCCCGGCCACGATCACGCGGGCCCCGCCGAGCCCCTTGCCCGCCGCGGACAACGCGTCGATCACCCGGTCGACGACCTGCTTCGGCCGTTCCGCGATCGAGTGCATCGCCTGGCTCACCAGCGGCGCGGCGCCGCGTGTTTCGCGCAGCTGCCAGAGCAGGTAGTGCGGGTCGCACGGGATGCAGTGGCCGCCGACGCCCGGGCCGGGGTGGAAGGCCATGAACCCGTACGGTTTGGTCGCGGCGGCGTCGATGACCTCGATCGGGTCCAGCGCCAGTCCGGTGCAGATGTCGGCGAACTCGTTGGCCAGCGCGATGTTGACCGCGCGGAAGGAGTTCTCGTACAGCTTGGTCATCTCCGCGGCCTCCGGGGAGGCGACCCGGTGCACGGCGGGGGTGAGGACCTCGATGACGCGCTGGGCCCGTTCGCCGCACGCCGGGGTGACCCCGCCGAGCACCCGCGGGGTGTCCTGCTGGGTGTGGGTGACGTTGCCGGGGTCGATCCGTTCGGGGCTGGAGGCGACGAAGATGTCCTCGCCGACGGTGAATCCCTTGTCCTGCAACGGATCGACCAGCATCCGGGTGGTGGTCCCGACGTAGCTGGTCGAGGTCAGGATCAGCACCTGGCCGCGGGTCGCGTGCGTCAGCAGGGTTTCGCAGGCGCCCTGCAGCGGCCGCAGGTCCGGCAGCTGGTAGCGGTCGACCGGCGTCGGCACGCAGACCAGGACCGCGTCGGCCTCGGCCAGCCTGCTCACGTCGGTGGTGAGCTCGAAACCGGCTTCCTGCAAGGATTTGTCGAGCCTGCGCTGATCGGCGTCGATGAGATCGGCGTCGCCGGATTCGATCGCCGCCAGCCTCGACGGGTCGTGGTCGATCCCGATCACGTTCAGCCCGCCGGCGTGCAGGCCGAGCGCGGTCGGCAGGCCGACGTAGCCCATGCCGATCACGGCGACCGAGGAGAGCGCCGCCGGATCGGTCGGGGATTCCTTCACTGTCATGGATTTTGCCATTTCACCCTCAACCCGCATTCCCTTGTGGACGGTTGGCTCGGCGTGGGGTGGCTACAGCACCGCACGGACCAGTTCGAACGCTTCGGCGAATTCGGTGGCCACCTGGGAACCCCGGTATTCGGCCAGCGCCCGCACCCCGCGCTCGCTGCGCGGGTTCGGCCATGGCTCGACCTCCTTGCCGTAGGAGCGCAGGGCCTCGAGCTTGCGGTCGAGGTAGGCCTCGTCGATCGGCTGCCAGCAGTTCGGGCGGAAGGCAGGCGAGATTCCGGAGGTCTCCCCGAAGTCGGTGGCGGACCGGATCTCGAAACTGCGGATCTCGCGGACGCTGCCGCGGCCGGGACGGCCTGCGACGCGCGCGGCCCTGGCCACCAGCTGGTGGTCGAGGCTGAGGTCGGCGAGGCTGGTGGTGAACACGGTGTCCGGTTCGAACTCACGGACCTCCCGCTCCACCACGCGGTTGAGCTCCAGATGCCCCACGGTGTCCAACCGGTTGTCGCCGAACTGGTTGACCTGCAACCGTTCGATGCCGAGCACCTTCGCGGCCGACTCGATGGCCGAAAGGCGGTTGGTCACCCCGGCACCCGACGCCGACCGTGACCCGTCGTCGTTCGTCAGCACGCAGAGGGAGACCGTGACGCCCAGATCGGCCAGGTGTGCGATGGTGGCCCCGGCGCCGAGCGTTTCGTCATCGCCGTGAGCGACGACGACGAGGAGCCTGTTCATCGTTCTTTGCATGATGATCCGTCACCGTCTTTGTCGGGAGCGGTACAGATGACGCTCCGGAAGTGTTTACCCACGGGATGTTTTCGGGCCGGCCGTGTCGGGCCCGGCCACCGGGAACGCGCTTTCGGCGAACGCCCCGGCTTTTTCAGGCTTCGCTGAGGCCAGAATTTGCCAGCTTCGGTGAGGGCGGGCAACCCCTAGCCTGGTTCGCGGGGTTCCGCAATGCCGAGGTGAATGGCGCGGGATCCGGCGGGGCGCGCGCCGTCCGGCGGCCCCGCCCTGTTCTCAGGGGTGCCCGGTGCCCGGCTAGGGGTGGGTACCGCATGGTCCCGCTCGTAAGGTGGGACGCGTTGTACTGGGGTCAGCCGGTGCGCGGACGACGGTTCGCCGTCGGCACGCCGCACCGGCCGCGGAACAACTCCGGGAATTCCGCGGCGCTCGGCGAATGGTGACGGCCGAATTCGGTTTTCGCTTCGCCCTGCTGGAGGGAAAGCATCACGGCCCGGGCGAGGAACATGCCAAGAAGGAGAAGTGAGGGCTAAGTGGAGAAGTCCGATGACAAGCTGGTCGACGCCCTCCGTGCCGCGCTGAAGGAGACCGAGCGTCTTCGTGAGGAAAACCGGAAGCTCGCCGACGCCGGCCAGGAGCCCATCGCGATCGTCGGCATGGCGTGCCGTTTCCCGGGGGACGTCAGCACTCCGGAGGAGCTGTGGCGGCTGGTGAGCGAGGGCCGCGACGCCGTCGGGGAGTTCCCGGCGGACCGCGGCTGGGACCTGGAGCGCCTGTTCGATCCGAGCGGTGAGCGGCCCGGGACCAGCTACGCCCGCGAAGGCGGCTTCGTCCATGACGCGCCGCAGTTCGACGCCGGCTTCTTCGGGCTCGGAGAGCGTGAAGCGTTGTTCACCGACCCTCAGCAGCGGCTGCTGCTGGAGACGTCGTGGGAGGCGTTCGAGCGGGCCGGCATCCCGCCGCTGTCGGTGAAGGGCGGCCCGGTCGGCGTGTTCACCGGGGTGATGTACCACAACTATCCCGGCGCCTACGGTTCCTCCGGCGTGGTCTCCGGCCGGGTGGCCTACACGTTCGGCCTCGAAGGCCCCGCGGTCACTGTGGACACCGCGTGCTCGTCGTCGCTGGTGACGCTGCACCTCGCGGCTCAGGCCCTGCGGCAGGGGGAGTGCACGCTGGCGCTGGCGGGCGGCGTCTCGGTGATGAACTCCCCGCGAACCTTCGTGGAATTCAGTCTCGACGGGACGTTGTCCAGTGACGGCCGCTGCCGGTCGTTCGCCGAGGACGCGGACGGCATCGGCTGGTCCGAGGGTGCCGGGATGCTGGTGCTGGAGAAGCTTTCCGACGCACGCCGCAACGGCCATCCGGTCCTGGCGGTGCTCCGGGGGAGCGCGGTCAACCAGGACGGCGCGTCGAACGGGATGACCGCCCCGCGCGGTCCCGCGCAGCAGCGGGTGATCCGCCAGGCGCTGGCCAGTGCCGGGGTCCTGCCCGAGGAGATCGACGTCGTGGAGGCGCACGGCACCGCCACCGCGCTCGGCGACTCGATCGAGGCGCGGGCCCTGCAGACCGTGTACGGCAGGAACCGGCCCGAGGGCAGGCCGCTGTGGCTCGGGTCGATCAAGTCGAACCTCGGGCACTCGCAGGCCGCCGCCGGGGTCGCCGGCGTCATCAAGATGGTGCTGGCGCTGCGGAACGAGCAGTTGCCCAAGACGCTCCACGTCGGCGAGCCGAGCCATCGGGTGGACTGGGCGTCGGGCCCGGTCGAGCTGCTCACCGAGCCGGTGGCCTGGCCGCGGGACGGCAGGGTCCGGCGCGCGGCGGTGTCCTCGTTCGGGATGAGCGGCACCAACGCGCACGTGATCATCGAGGACGCGCCCGAGCAGGCGGCCGAACCCGTTTCGCGTACGGGCGGTCCCGTTCCGTGGGCGTTGTCCGGCAAGAGCCCGGAGTCCCTGCGCGCCCAGGCGGACAAGCTGCTGCGGCATCTGCGCGAACGGCCGGATCTCGACCCGGCCGGCGTCGGCAGGACGCTGGCGACCGGCAGGTCCGCCTTCGAGCACCGGGCCGTCCTCGTCGGCGACAGCCGGGACGAACTGCTGCGCGGGCTCAGCGGAATCGCCGCCGGTGACCCGGTGCCCGGACTGGTCGAGGGGATCGCCAGGGGTGAGTCCTCGACAGCGTTCCTGTTCTCCGGCGCGAACGCGCGACTGGCGGGTCTGGCGCGGGAGCTGGGCGAGACGTTCCCGGCCTTCGCCACCGCCTTCGACGCGGTGAGCGCCGAGCTGGACGAACACCTGCGTCGACCGGTCCGCGAGCTGGTCGGCGGCCCCGCCGTTCTCGACGACGCCGAGGTCGCCGCCGTGTCCTTCGCGGCGGGCGTGGCGTTGGCGCGGCTGCTCGATTCCTGGGGCGTCCAGCCGGATCAGGTCGCCGGGACAGGAATCGGCGAGGTGTCCGCCGCGCACTTCGCCGGAGTGCTGTCGCTGCCCGAAGCCGCCGAGCTGGCCGCCGCCACGCCCGAGCGGTTCACGGAGATCGCCGAGCGGATCACCTTCGCCGAGGCCGTCATCCCCATCGTGTCCGCGCGGACCGGCGAGGCATTGACCGCCGAAACGCTGCGTTCGTCCGCTGAGGGATCCTTCGCCGCGGCGGTGCGCGCACTGGAGGGCGAGGGCAGCAACCGGTTCGTCGAAATCGGGGCGGGGCAAGAACTCTCTGCCGCGGTGAGGGAGAACCTGACCGGCTCGGCGGAGTACACGGCCGTCGTCCCGGTGCTGCCGGACGAGCGCACCGGCCCCTCGGGGGTCGTCGCCGCACTCGCCCAGCTGCACACGCGAGGTGTCTCGCTCGACTGGAAGACCTACTTCGACGGCCAGGGCGCGCGCACCGCCGACCTGCCGACCTACGCGTTCCAGCGGGCGCACTACTGGCTCGAACCCGTTTCGGCGCACGGCGATCCGGTCGTACTCGGGCTGGAGCCCGCCGACCATCCGCTGCTGGGCGCGGTCACCGTCGTCGGTGAATCGGACGCCGTCGTCCTTTCCGGACGGTTGTCCCCCGACACGCATCCCTGGCTCGCGGACCACGTTCTCGGCGGGAAGACCGTCCTTTCCGGAGCGGCCTTCGTGGAACTCGCGATCCGGTCGGGTGACCGGGTCGGCTGCTCCCGGATCCGGGAGCTGACACAGGAGACCCCGCTCGTGCTGCCGGACTCCGGCGGCGTACGGATCCAGGTGAGCGTCGCCGCGCCCGACGACTCGGGTGCGCGCTCGTTCGCCGTGCACTCGCTCGGCGGGGAACGCGCCGTCCTGCACGCCACCGGTGTGCTCACGTCCGCGACCGGCGCGCACTCGCCCGAGTTGTCCTCCTGGCCCCCGGCGGGCGCGGAACCCGTTGCGCTGGAAGGGTTCTACGAAGAGCTGGCCGGGCGTGGGCTGGCCTACGGGCCGGTGTTCCAAGGCCTGCGGAACGTGTGGCGGGCCGGGGACGAGATCTTCGCCGAGGTGAGCCTGCCGGCGGAGAAGCGGGCGGGCGCCGGCGGTTTCGGGCTGCATCCGGCGGTTCTCGACGCGGCCGCGCACGCTTTCGCGCACAGTCTCGGCACCGAAGATGTCGTCGTGCCGCGTTCGTGGTCGCAGGTCGAGCTGTTCGCCACCGGCGCGATCGCGGTGCGGGTCCGGCTCCGGCCGCTGCCCGGCGCCGAGCCCGCCGTCACGATGGAGATCGCGGACGTCGACGGCGAACCGGTCGCCTCGATCGGCGCGCTCACCCTGCGCAAGGTGCCCGCCGAGACCGTCGCCGCATCAAGGGCCGCGGCCAAGGCCCGGCCCGGTGCGGGAACCCGCCGTGCGGCGGCGAAACCGGCGACGGCGGCCGCCGAGCCGGGCCCGCTGCCCGCCGAGGCGGCCGACGCCGACCCGAACTCGCTGCGGGCCCGGTTGCTCGGGCTCGCGCCCGGCGACCGGCTCAAGGCGGTGCGCGAGCTGGTCACCGAGCACGTGGCCGCCGCGCTCGGGCACGGCTCCGTCCAGCTCATCGACGTCGACCGTGCCTTCAGCGATCTGGGCTTCGACTCGCTGCTCGCCGTCGAGCTGCGTAACCGGCTCAACGCGGAGACCGCGCTGGAACTGGCGCCGACCGTGGTGTTCGACTATCCGACCGTGAGCGAACTCGCCGCGCAGCTGCACGAGCTGCTGGTCGGCGAACTCGGGGGAGCGCGGGAAACGGTCCGCGCGGCCGTCGTGCCGGTCGGCGCGCCCGACGAGCCGATCGCGATCGTCGGGATGGCCTGCCGTTATCCCGGCGGGGTCGGCGCGCCCGAGGACCTGTGGCGGCTGGTGGCCGAGGGCGGCGACGGCATCGTCCCGTTCCCGGCCAACCGGTCCTGGGACCTCGACCACTGGCTCGGCCTCGTCACCGCGTCGGGCAAGAAGCCACAGGGCGGTTTCGTCCCGGACGTCACCGACTTCGACGCCGCGTTCTTCGGGATCAGCCCGAAGGAAGCGGTGATGATGGAGCCGCAGCAGCGGATGCTGATGGAAAGCTGCTGGGAGGCGCTGGAACGGGCCGGGATCGAACCCGCTTCGCTCAAGGGCAGCCAGACCGGCGTGTTCGCCGGGGTCATGCAGTCCGACTACGACCCGGGCCCGTCGGGCACCATCGAGAGCAACGGCCTGTTCCGCAGCACCGGTGTGCTCGGCAGCGTGGTCTCCGGCCGGGTGTCCTACGCGCTGGGCCTCGAAGGTCCCTCCGTCTCGATCGACACCGCCTGTTCGTCCTCTTTGGTCGCCTTGCACTCGGCGATCCAGGCGCTGCGCAACGGCGACTGCTCGCTCGCGCTGGCGGGCGGCGTTTCGGCGCTGACCTCACCCAGCCCGTTCGCGCACTTCGATCCGGGCGGCACCGCCGCCGACGGCCGCTCCAAGGCGTTCTCCGCGGACGCCGACGGGATCGGTTGGTCCGAGGGCGTCGGCGTGCTCGTCGTGCAGCGGCTGTCCGACGCTGTGCGGGAGGGCCGCGAGGTCCTGGCCGTGATCCGGTCGAGCGCGGTGGGCCAGGACGGCGCGTCCAACGGCCTGACCGCGCCCAGCGGTCCGTCCCAGGAACGCGTGATCCGCCGGGCGCTCGCGCTGGCCGGGCTCGAACCGTCCGATGTGGACATGGTGGAGGCGTCGGCGACCGGCTCCACCCTCGGCGACCCGATCGAGGCGGGCGCGCTGCTTTCGGTCTACGGCAAGGAACGGCCCGCCGAACGGCCGCTGTGGCTGGGCTCGGTCAAATCGAACATCGGGCACTCGCAGGCGGCGTCCGGTGTCGCGGGCGTCATCAAGGTGGTCCAGGCGCTGCGGCACGGCCTGTTGCCGAAGACCCGGTACGCGGACAATCCGACCACGCAGGTGGACTGGTCGTCGGGCCATGTCCGGCTGCTGCCGGACACCATTCCGTGGGAGACCGGCGGACGGCCGCGGCGTGCCGGTGTGTCCTCCTTCGGCTACAGCGGAACCAATGCGCACGTGATCCTCGAACAGGCTCCGGAAACCGCGGCGGCCGAACCCGTTTCGACCGCGCACCACGGGATCCCGCTGCCGACGCTGGTCTCCGCGCGCAGCCGGGAGGCGCTGCCCCTGCAGGCCGGACGCCTCCGCGCGCACCTCATCGAGCATCCCGAAGCAGACGCCCAGGACGTGGCCTACTCGCTGGCCGCGTTCCGGGCGGTGGGGCAGCACCGCGCGGCCGTGTTCGGCGCGGACCGGGAGGATCTGCTCGAAAAGCTCGAGGCGCTCGCTCGCGGCGAGGAGTCCGAGTCGGTGTTGCGCGGTACCGCGCGTGCCGACGTGAAGACGGTGTTCCTCTTCTCCGGCAACGCCGTCGTGCGGCCGGGTACCGGGCGGGAGCTGTCCGCGGCGTTCCCGGCGTTCGCCCAGGCATTCGCCGACGCGAGCGCCAAGTTCGACCCGTATCTGGACCGTCCGCTGACCGAAGTGCTGTTCGGCGAGGACGACTCTGTCAGCGCGCAGCTGCTGGAGCAGGTCAGTTTCGCCGAGGCGGCGCGGTTCTGCGTCCAGGTCGCGCTCTTCCGGCTGCTGGAGTTCTGGGGCCAGCGGCCGGGGCAGGTCCTCGGCCATTCCGGCGGCGAGGTGGCCGCGGCCCACGTGGCCGGCGTGCTGACCCTGACCGACGCGGTGAAGCTGGCCGCCACCCGCGCCCAGCTGCTGCAGGAACTCCCGGCCGGGGCGGCGCATTCGACGCAGGCCGGCGAGGTCGCCGAAGACCTGCTCGAAATCGCGGAGGAACTGACGTACGCACTGCCCCGGCTCCCGATCGTCTCGACCGTCACCGGCGCCTTCGCGACGGACGAACTGACCGATCCCGAGCACTGGGTGGCCAACCTGCGTGAGCCGGTGCGCCTGTTCGACGCGGTGCGCACGCTGGAAGCGACCGGAGTGGAGCGGTTCGTCGAACTCGGCGGCGGGCTCACCGGGCAGATCCGCGAGAGCCTGTCCGAGATCAGCGAGGACACGACCTTCCTCTCCGTACTGGACGCCGGTCGCGCCGAGACCGACGCCGTCCTGTTCGCGGCCGCCCGGTTGCATGTGGACGGACTCGGCATCGACGGCGAGCGGTTCTACGTCGGCCGCGACGCGCGGCGGGTTCCGTTGCCGCCGTACGCGTTCCACCGCAAGCGGTACTGGCCAGACGTCGACATGGAGGCCGTCCGCGCGGGCGGTCACCTGGCGGGCACCGGGCTCGACTCGACCGGCCACCCGCTGGCGGGCGCCGCGGTGCGGCTCGCCGATTCGGACGGTGTCGTGCTGACCGGGCAGCTTTCCGCGAGCAGTCACCCGTGGCTGGCCGAACACTCGGTCGGTTCGCGGATCGTCGTCCCCGGCGCGGCCTTCGTCGAACTCGCCGTCCGCGCGGGTGACGAGGTCGGCTGCGACCGCGTCGCGGAACTGACCGTCGACGTGCCGCTCGTCCTGGCCGAGCGCGGCAAGGTCCAGGTACAGACGGTGGTCGGCGCGCCGGACGCGAGCGGCGTCCGGACCGTGTCGGTGCACTCGCGGCCGGACGACTCCGGCGCGCCGTGGGTCCGCAACGCGCACGGGCTCCTGTCGCGGGGCACCGTCGCCGAGCCGGTCGCGCTCGACGAATGGCCGCCGGCCAAGGCGGAGCCGGTGGCGGTCGACGGGCTCTACGACCGGTTGTCGGGACAGGGGTTGAGCTACGGTCCGGTGTTCCGCGGCCTGCGTGCCGCCTGGTACCGGGACGACGTGGTGTTCGCCGAGGTGAGCCTCGATCAGGAGACGAGCCTGCAGGCGGACCGGTTCGGCCTGCACCCGGCGGCGCTGGAGGCCGCGCTGCACGCGATCGGCCTGCGGTCCGCTCCTGGCGGTCTGGCGCTGGCCTGGGCGGGAGTCGAGCTGCACGCTTCGGCGGCGGCCCGGCTGCGGGTGCGCATCACCCCGGCGCCCGACGGCGGG
Organism: Amycolatopsis sp. NPDC059027; assembly: GCF_042739735.1. Lineage (NCBI taxonomy): Bacteria > Bacillati > Actinomycetota > Actinomycetes > Pseudonocardiales > Pseudonocardiaceae > Amycolatopsis > Amycolatopsis sp. NPDC059027. The sequence goes on from NZ_JBHYIK010000081.1 coordinate 11,316, forward strand.
TTCGCCGTCGACCTGGCCGACCAGGCGGGCAAACCGGTCGCCACGGTGGAATCGGTGACGCTGCGGCCGGTGGTCGACGTGGAACGGGCACTGGTCACCGAAGGCGAGACGGCCCCCACCCCGATGGCCGCTCCCACGCGCCGCAACGCGAGCGCGTCGGGCACGGCGGATCCGGACGGGCTGCGCCAGCGGCTGGCCGGGCTTGCCAAGGGACAGCGGGAAAAGCTGCTCGTCCGGCTGGTGCTGGACCATATCGCCGCGGTGCTCGGGCACGTCGAAACCGACGCCGTCGATCCGCAACGGCACTTCCTCGAATCCGGGTTCGACTCGGTGACCGCGGTCGGGCTGAGCCGCAGGCTCGCCGAGGCGACCGGCCTGCACCTGCCACCGACCGTGGTGTTCGACGAACAGACCCCGATGGCGCTCGCCGCGTTCCTGCTGAAGGCCATCGAGAACGACACCGCCGAAGAGACGGCCACCTCCGCGGTCGCCGCGTCCGACGGCTTGAAACAGCTGTTCTCCGAAGCGGTGCGGACCGGCAAGTCGTTCGAGGGACTCACCCTGCTGATGACCGCGGCCAAGCTCCGCCCGGCGTTCGGATCGGCCGCCGACGCCGGGCCGGTGCCGTTCCCGGTCCGGATGGCCGACGGTCCCCGGCGTCCGCAGCTGCTGTTCCTGAGCAGCCCGGCGGCGATGGGCGGTTCGTACCAGTACGCCAAGCTGGCCTCGCAGTTCCGGGACACGCGGACGTGCTGGGGCCTCTCGCTGCCCGGCTTCCTGGAAGGGGAGCTGGTGCCGGACTCGGCCGAGGCGATGGTCGACGTCGTCGTGGAGAGCATCCGCATGTCCTTGGGCGGCGACGACTTCGTGCTGGTCGGCTACTCGTCCGCGGGCATCCTCGCCCAGGCGGTGGTGGCCCGGCTGGAGGAGGCCGACCTGGCGCCGCGTTCGCTGGTCCTGCTCGACACCTACGCCGCGAGCGGCGAGGACGTCCAGGGCAAGGACCAGGCGGAACGGGACAAGGTGGTGCTGGGCCTGACGGCGGGGCTGCCCGAACTGGAGGCACGGTACGGGCCGTTCGACGGCACCAAGCTGACCGCGATGGCCCGGTACGTGGACCTGCTGCCGCGGGTCGAGCTGACCGACGTCGCCACGCCGAGCCTGCTGATCCGGCCCGACACCCGGTTCGACGCCGAGACCGCGGACCCGGACAGCGCGAACCCGGACGTCTGGCGGACCACGTGGAGCCGCGCGAACGCGACGGTGACCGTCCCCGGCGATCACTTCAGCCTGATCGAAGGCAGCGCGGCGGCCACCGCCGGTGCCATCGAGGACTGGCTGGCACAGGCGTGATTCCCCCATCCATCACGGGTTCCCGGCAGGGCCGCCCCAGGAGTCGAAGGAAGTTCCGATGCGCGTTCTGCTGACCGCACCGTCTTCGGTGTCCCGGCTGCACGGCCTGGTGCCGCTGGGCTGGGCGTTGCGGACGGGTGGGCACGAGGTGCAGATAGCCGGGCGCCCGCGGTTCACCGAGGAGGTCAACCGGACCGGGTTCGTCGCGGTGGCCGTGGGGAAGGACCTGCCGGACGACGCCGAAGACTGGCTCGCCGATCCCGACGCGGCGGCCGGTCTGGCGGACTACGCCCGGCGGTGGAAGCCGGATCTGGTCGTCTGGGAGGAGCACGCCCCGGCCGGCGCCGTGGCGGCCAGGGTCACCGGGATCACCGCGGTCCGGATGCTGGGCCTGGCCCCGGACCGGGACCGGCTCGCGGAACGGCTCGAAGCCGGGCTCGCGGTCCACGGCCTGTCGCCGGATGAGAGCGTTCTGACCGGCCGGGCCACTTTGGACCGTGTCCCGCCTTCGCTGCGGCCGGAACCCGGCGACGGGCATGTGCCGCTGCGCTACCTCCCCTACAGCGGGCCCGCGGTGGTGCCCTCCTGGTTACGCCGCAAACCGCGGCGGCAGCGGATCCTCCTGACGCTGGCCGAGCCCGCCGCGGCCCCGGCGGCGTTGTTCGACGCCATCGCCGAACTCGACGCCGAGGTGATCTGCGAGCTGCCGGCCAAGGAGGTCCCGGCCGGGGCGCGGGTGCCCGCCAACCTGCGGCTGTTCGACTCGGTGCCGGTGAACGCCGTGCTGGGGACCTGCTCCGCGGTCGTCCACGATGGATCGTCGACGACCGCGATCACCGCGCTGGCTCACGCGCTGCCGCAGTGCGTGGTGTCCGCGGTGCCGGAAAAGGACGGATCGTCGCTCGCGCACCGGATCGCCGGACAGGGCGCCGCTGTGCTCGCCGGCCGGGGCGAGGATGCCGCTGTCCTCGCCGAGCGGATCGGGCTCGCGGTGTCCGATGACGCCGTCCGGGAAGCGGTCGGACGGCTGCACACGGAGATGGCCGCGATGCCGAGTCCGCACGAACTCCGGCCCGAGCTGGTGCGGCTTGGCCGGGCGGAACGCTGAAGGACGCTTTCAGTGCGTTGGCCGTGGTGAAGGACGCCTTCAGTGCATGGGCAAACCCGGGGGGGCGCGGGCCCCCAAGCCGCGGGGGCAAACCCGGGGGGGCGCGGG
>NZ_JBHYIK010000081.1:13894-40289 GCF_042739735.1 Amycolatopsis sp. NPDC059027
CCTTCAGTGCATTGAGTGCACCGAAGGCGTCCTTCAGCACATCGACGCCCCTACGAGGGTTACCGGAGGACCCCGGACGGGCGGGGTGAGTGTGGGGTCGCGGCGCGGGTTTAGGGGTGGGGCGCGGAATCCGGCCTGACTAGCGTTCACAGCGGTGGCTGCTGTTGTTGCCAGGATCGACGTCGAGTTGGGGTGACCGGATGACCGGCGAGGACAAACTGCTCAGCTACCTCAAACGGGCGACCGCCGATCTCCGCGAAACCCGGCGGGTGCTGCGGGAGACCGAGGAGCGCGCGAACGAGCCGCTGGCCATCGTCGGCATGGCCTGCCGCTACCCGGGGGACGTGCGGTCCCCGGAGGATCTGTGGGACCTCGTCGCCACCGGGACCGACGCGATCGGCGAGTTCCCGGCCGACCGCGGCTGGGAACTGGACCGGATCTACGACGCGTCCGGCGACAAGCCGGGCACCAGCTACGTGCGTCACGGCGGCTTCCTGCAGGACGCGGCCGAGTTCGACCCCGGTTTCTTCGGGATCTCGCCGCGTGAGGCCGTGGAGATGGACCCGCAGCAGCGGTTGTTGCTGGAGGTGTCGTGGGAGGCGCTGGAGCGCGCGGGTGTCGATCCGACGTCGTTGCGGGGTTCGCGCACCGGGGTGTTCACGGGCGTGATGTACCACGACTACCCGGGACATGCCAGCGTGGGCAGCGTCGTTTCGGGGCGCGTCGCCTACGTGCTGGGGCTCGAAGGTCCCGCGGTGAGTGTGGACACGGCGTGTTCGTCGTCGTTGGTGGCGTTGCACTGGGCCGGGCAGGCGCTGCGTCGCGGTGAGTGCTCGCTGGCGCTGGTCGGCGGGGTCACGGTGATGGCCACGCCCGAGAACTTCGTCGACTTCAGCGCCCAACGTGGACTGTCGCCCGACGCGCGCTGCAAGGCCTTCGCCGAGGCCGCCGACGGGACGATCTGGGCCGAAGGCGCCGGGATGCTCGTCGTGGAGCGGCTTTCCGACGCCCAGCGCAATGGGCACGAGATCCTCGCGGTGGTTCGCGGTTCCGCGGTGAACTCCGACGGCGCCAGCAGCGGCTTGACCGCGCCGAACGGTCCGTCGCAGCAGCGGGTGATCCGCGACGCGTTGTCCGCCAGCGGGCTTTCGGCCGCCGACGTGGACGTGGTGGAGGGGCACGGGACGGGCACCGTGCTGGGCGATCCGATCGAGGCGCAGGCGTTGCTGGCGACGTACGGCCGGGATCGCGAGCAGCCGTTGTGGCTGGGCTCGTTGAAGTCGAACATCGGGCACGCCCAGTCGGCCGCGGGCGTGGCCGGGGTGATGAAGATGGTCATGGCGATGCGTCATGGCGTTTTACCGAAGACGTTGCATGTGGACGAACCTTCGTCGCATGTGGACTGGTCGGCCGGTGCGGTGGAGTTGCTGACCGAGGCGCGGGAGTGGGCATCGGCCGAAGGGCGTCCCCGCCGGGCCGGTGTGTCGTCCTTCGGGATCAGCGGGACGAACGCGCACGTGATCGTCGAGGAAGCGCCACCTGCCGAGGACACCGAGGAATCCGGTGACGTCACCCGGGTGGGCGGCGTTGTGCCCTGGTTCGTGTCGGCCCCCAGCGCCGAGGCCCTGCCCGCACAGGCCGCACGACTTCTGTCCTTTGTGGAGGAACGTGAGGAGCTGTGTCCGGCTGACGTCGCCTATACGCTGGCGACGTCGCGCGCGGCACTGGAGTTCCGATCCGCCGTCGTCGGGAAGGATCGCGACGAACTGCTCGCCGGGCTTCGCGCGCTGGCAACGGGTTCCGGCGCGTCCGGTGTTTTCACCGGTACCGCCCGGTCTTCCCGTCGCACCGCGTTCCTGTTCACCGGTCAGGGTTCGCAGCGGGTCGGGATGGGGCGTGAGCTTTACGAGACGTACCCGCTTTTCGCGGCGGCTTTCGACGCGGCGGCCGGTCATCTCGACGCCGAACTGGGCGGCTCCTTGCGGGAGCTGGTGTTCACCGGTGATCCCGACGTGGTGGGGCAGACGCGGTATGCGCAGGCGGCGTTGTTCGCGGTCGAGGTGGCGTTGTTCCGGCTGCTCGAATCGTGGGGCGTCCGCCCGGATTTCGTGGCCGGGCATTCGATCGGCGAGCTGGCGGCGGCGCATGTCGCGGGTGTGTGGTCGCTTGAGGACGCGTGCCGGGTAGTCGCCGCGCGGGGCCGGTTGATGCAGGAGCTTCCGTCCGGTGGTGCGATGTTCGCCATCGCGGCGACCGAGGACGAGGTCCGGTCGTTGCTGCCGGATGGCGTGGACGTTGCCGCGATCAACGGCCCTTCGTCCGTGGTGATCTCCGGTCCGGAGGCCGCGGTCGCGGAAGTGGTGGAGACCTTCAAAACCCAGGGGCACAAGACGAATCGCCTGCGGGTTTCGCACGCGTTCCACTCGTCGCTGATGGAGCCGATGCTGGCGGAGTTCCGCGCGGTGCTGGACGGCGTCGGGTTCTCGGCCCCGGAGTTCGGGGTCGTGTCGAACGTGACCGGTGGCGCGGCGACCACCGGGGAGCTGTGCTCGCCGGACTACTGGGTACGGCATGTGCGCGAAGCGGTCCGCTTCGCCGACGGCGTGCGGTGGCTGGAATCCCAAGGCGTGACGAGGTTTGTCGAACTGGGCCCGGATGGGGTGCTGACCGGGATGGCGCAGGAATGCGTCACAGATCCCGGCGCCGTCGTGCTCGCCCCGGTGCTGCGCAAGGACCGGCCGGAGGCCACGGCATTGGTGACCGCCGTCGCACGAGCGCGGCTCGACGGGTCCACTGTGGACTGGGAGAGGTTCTTCGACGACCTCGGCGCCCGCAAGACCGAGCTGCCGACCTACGCCTTCGAACAGAACCGTTACTGGCTGAGGGCTTCGGGATCGACGGACCTCGGCGGGGTCGGTCTGCTCGCGGCGGAGCATCCGCTGCTGGGTGCGGTAGCGAGCCTGCCGAACTCCGGCGGTCATCTCCTGACCGGCAGGCTGTCGCTCGACACGGCACCCTGGCTCGCCGGTCATGTCGTGCTGGGGCGCGTCCTGCTGCCGGGGACGGCGTTCGTCGAACTCGCCCACCACGCCGCCGAACAGGCCGGCTGCCGCACGGTGGAGGAGCTGACGCTGCAAGCGCCGCTGACGCTGCCCGAGCGCGGCGGCGTCGCGATCCAGGTAACAGTGGACGGTCCCGACGAGCACGGCAGGCGGTCCCTCGCCATCCATTCGCGCACGGACGACGACGTCGACGCGCCGTGGGTCCAGCATGCCGCCGGGACACTGAGCATCGAGGACGGTGGGCGCGCCGAAGGCCTGACGGCCTGGCCGCCGCCGGGTGCCGAGCCGGTCGAACTGGGGGAGCCCTACGCCCGGCTCGCCGACCTCGGTTATGGCTACACAGGGGTCTTTCAGGGGCTGCGGGCCCTCTGGCGTGACGGCGACGAGCTGTATGCCGAGGTCGCGCTACCCACGGAGGCGGAAGACGCCGCCGGGTCCTTCGGGCTCCACCCGGCGTTGCTCGACGCGGTCCTCCATGCGCAGCTTCTCGCCGAACCATCCGAAGTGGACTCAGAAGGTCTCGCGCTGCCATTCGTCTGGAGTGACCTCACGTTGCGCGCACGTGGGGCCACGGCCGTCCGGGCCCGGATTTCCCGCAAGGGCAAGGACGAGGTCTCCATCGACCTCGCCGACGGGTCCGGCGCCCCGGTCGCTTCGATCGCCTCTCTGCTGACTCGCGCGGTGTCCGCCGCTCAGCTCGGTGCGCGGGAACCGCACCGGGACTCGCTGTTCGAGCTGACCTGGGTTCCGGTGCGGGGCGCGGCGCCGGAGGGCGACATCGTGCTGGCCGGACCGGACGAACTCGGTCTCACCGCGGTGTTCGGTGGCCCGGTCGCCGACTGGCGTTCGCTTGCCACCAGGGAGAACCCGCCGCACACCGTCGTGCTGTGCGTGCCGAGCGCCGGGGGAGCGGACCCGGTCGCCGCCACTCGGTCGGTGACCGCGGACGTGCTCGCGACCCTGCGTGGCTGGATCGCCGAGGAGCGATTCGACCGGACGCGATTGGTTCTCGTCACGAACGGCGCGCTGAGCGGCGGGCTTGCTCACGCCGCGGTCTGGGGACTGGTCCGTTCCGCACAGGCCGAACACCCGGGACGGCTGGTGGTCGCCGACGTCGACGACCACGAAGCGTGCCGGCGTGCCCTGGTGACCGCACTCGGCACCGGCGAACCCGAGCTGGCGGTCCGCGAGGGCAAGGTGTTCGCGCCTCGCCTCGACCGAAGCACCCCGGGCGGCACCGCGACAGGGCTGGACCCCGAGGGCACCGTGCTCATCACCGGCGGCACCGGCAGCCTGGGCGCGAAGATCGCGAAGCATCTCGTCAGCGAGCACGGCGTCGGTCACCTGCTGCTCGTCGGCAGGCGGGGGCTCGCGGCTCCCGGAGCCGAAGAGCTGGTCGAGGAGCTGACCGCGTCCGGCGCGGCCGTGACCGTGCTGGCCGCCGACCTCACCGACCGCGACGCGCTTTCCCGGGCGCTGGAAGGAATTCCCGCCGCACATCCACTGACCGCGGTCGTGCACGCGGCGGGGGTGCTGGACGACAGCGTCCTGACGGCGCTGACGCCGGAGCGGCTTGACGCGGTACTGCGCCCCAAGGCGGAAACGGCCTGGCACCTGCACGAGCTGACGGCCGGGCTGGACCTCGCCGCCTTCGTCCTGTTCTCCTCCGCCGCGGGCACGCTCGGCTCGCCGGGGCAGGCCAACTACGCCGCCGCGAACGCCTTCGTCGACGCGCTCGCGCGGCTGCGCACCGATCGCGGGCTGCCCGCGGTTTCCGTCGCCTGGGGACCGTGGGCCGAAGACGGTATGGCGGCCGGACTCGGCGAGACCGACGCCCGCCGGATGAGCCGCTCCGGTATCACGCCACTGTCCACTGAGGACGGACTGGCGTTGTTCGACGCCGCGCTGACCACGGACGCGCCGGTGCTCTACCCGGTCCGGCTGGACCTCGCCGCGATCCGCGCGATCGGTGAGGTGCCCCCGATCCTCAGCGGGCTCGTCAGGCCGGCGGCCCTGCCCTCGGCTCGCGCCACCACGGACCGGGGCCTGGCGGATCACCTCGCCGGATTGTCCGGCCCGGATCGGGAACGTCTGCTGCTGGACGTCGTCCGCGGCGAGGTCGCGGTGGTGCTCGGCCACGCGAGCAGCGCGTCCATCGGGGCCGAGCGGCTGTTCAACGACCTCGGTTTCGACTCCCTGACCGCGATCGAACTGCGCAACCGCCTGGGCTCGGCCACCGGGGTGCGGCTCCCGGCGACCCTGATCTTCGACCACCCGACGCCCGCCGCGGTCGCCGCGCTGCTCGACGCGGAACTCGGCGGCGCGGCCACCGGACCGGGCGCGGTCGTGTCCGCCGGGGCCGCCGCGGACGACGACCCGATCGTCATCGTCGGCATGGGCTGCCGCTACCCGGGCGGCGTGCGGTCCCCGGAGGACCTGTGGGATCTGGTCGACTCGGGTCGTGACGCGATCACCGGGTTCCCGGAGGATCGCGGCTGGGACATCGGCGCGCTGTACGACCCCGAACGCCGCCGCACCGGCACGAGCGTCACTTGCGAGGGCGGGTTCCTGCACGACGCCGCCGAGTTCGACCCGGGTTTCTTCGGGATCTCGCCGCGTGAGGCCGTGGAGATGGACCCGCAGCAGCGGTTGTTGCTGGAGGTGTCGTGGGAGGCGCTGGAACGGGCCGGGGTGGATCCGACGTCGTTGCGGGGTTCGCGGACCGGGGTGTTCGCGGGCGTGATGTACCACGACTATCCCGGGCACGCAGGCATCGGCAGCGTGGTCTCCGGCCGGGTCGCCTACGTGCTGGGCCTGGAGGGACCCGCGGTGAGTGTGGACACGGCGTGTTCGTCGTCGCTGGTCGCTTTGCATTGGGCTGCACAGGCTTTGCGAAACGGTGAGTGCTCGCTGGCGCTCGTCGGCGGTGTCACCGTGATGGCCACGCCGGAGTCCTTTGTGGAGTTCAGCAGGCAGGGCGGGTTGTCCCCGGACGGGCGGTGCCGCTCCTTCGCCGCCGGGGCGGACGGCACGGGCTGGTCCGAGGGCGTCGGTGTGCTGCTGGTGGAGCGCCAGTCCGACGCCCGGCGCAACGGGCACGAGATCCTCGCCGTGGTGCGCGGTTCCGCGATTAACTCCGATGGCACGTCGAACGGCCTGACCGCGCCGAACGGTCCGTCGCAGCAGCGGGTGATCCGCGACGCGTTGTCCTCGGCCGGGCTGTCGACGTCGGATGTCGACGCCGTCGAGGGCCATGGGACCGGCACCGTGCTGGGCGATCCGATCGAGGCACAGGCGTTGCTGGCGACGTATGGCCGGGATCGTGATCAGCCGTTGTGGCTGGGGTCGTTGAAGTCGAACGTGGGGCATATGCAGGCCGCGGCGGGTGTCGCCGGGGTGATGAAGATGGTCATGGCGATGCGTCATGGCGTACTGCCGAGGACGTTGCATGTCGACGAGCCATCGTCCCATGTGGACTGGTCGGCCGGTGCGGTGGAGTTGCTGACCGAGGCGCGGGAGTGGGTGCCGGTGGAGGACCGTCCGCGCCGGGCGGGCGTGTCGTCGTTCGGGATCAGCGGCACCAACGCGCACGTGATCGTGGAGGAAGCGCCCGCGGCGCCGGAAGAAGACGACTCGGCGCGGGTGGACGGCGTCGTGCCGTGGCTGCTCTCGGCCAGGACCCCGGACGCTCTGCGTGCCCAGGCCGCCCAGCTTCTGTCCAATGTGGATGAAGACCTGCACTCGGCCGACGTCGCCTATACCCTGGCGACGGCACGGGCCGCGCTGGAACACCGGGCGGTCGTTGTCGGGAAGGGCCGGGACGAACTCCTGGCCGGGCTGACCGCGCTCGCGGACGGCACGGCCGCACCCGGGCTCGTGCGGGGCGTGGCGAGCGACGCCAAGACCGCGTTCCTGTTCACCGGTCAGGGTTCGCAGCGCGTCGGTATGGGACGTGAGCTGTACGAGACATTCCCGGTGTTCGCGGAGTCCTTCGACGAGGTCTGTGCACGCCTTGACGGCCTGGTCGGGTTGTCCCTGCGGGAGCTGACCTTCACCGGCGATCCCGGGGTTCTGGAACAGACTCGGTACGCGCAGGCGGCGTTGTTCGCCGTCGAGGTGGCCTTGTTCCGGCTGCTCGAATCGTGGGGTCTTCGCCCGGACTTCGTTGCCGGGCATTCGATCGGCGAACTCGTCGCGGCCCATGTCGCGGGCGTGTGGTCCCTCGACGACGCCTGCCGGGTGGTGGCCGCACGAGGCAGGTTGATGCAGGAACTTCCGCCGGGCGGGGCGATGTTCGCCATCACGGCGACCGAGGACGAGATCCGGTCACTGCTGCCCGGAGGGGTGGACGTCGCCGCGATCAATGGACCCTCGTCCGTGGTGATCTCGGGCCCCGAGGACAACGTGGCCGAGGTCGCGGAAGCGTTCAAGGACAAGGGCTACAAGACGAACCGGCTGCGGGTTTCGCACGCGTTCCACTCGTCGCTGATGGAGCCGATGCTGGCGGAGTTCCGCGCGGTAATGGACAGCGTCACGTTCAACGAGCCCGTGCTGGGGATCGTGTCGAACGTGACCGGCGTGGCAGCCGACGACGCCTGTTCGCCGGACTACTGGGTGCGGCATGTACGCGACGCCGTCCGCTTCGCAGACGGGGTGCGCTGGCTGGAATCCCAGGGCGTGACCCGGTTCATCGAGTTGGGGCCGGACGGCGTGCTCACCGGCTTGGCGCAGGACTGCGTCGAAGACGCCGCGACGCTCGCCCCGGTGCTGCGCAAGGACCGGCCGGAAGCCACGACGCTGGTGACCGCGGTCGCACGAGCACAGGCCAATGGGTCCACTGTGGACTGGAAGAAGTTCTTCGACGGCCGAGGCCCGCGGAAGGTCCAGCTGCCGACGTACGCCTTCGAGCGGGAGCGCTACTGGCTGCGGGCCACGGGTTCGGCGGATCTGGGCGGTGTCGGCCAGGTCCCCGCGGCGCACCCGCTGCTGGGCGCGTCGGTGAGCCTGCCCGGTACCGACGGGCTGGTGCTGACCGGCAGGCTGTCGGTGGACACGACGCCGTGGCTGGCCGATCACGTGGTGCTCGGCCGGGTGCTGGTGCCAGGGACGGCGTTCGTCGAGCTGGCGCATCACGCCGCGGAGCAGGTCGGCTGCCCCTCGGTCGCGGAACTGACCTTGCAGGCACCGCTCGTCCTGCCCGAACGCGGCGGGGTCGCGCTGCGCGTGACCGTGGACGGCCCCGACGAGGACGGCGGGCGCCCGATCTTCGTCCACTCCCGGGCCGACGACCTCCCCGACGCGCAATGGACTCAGCATGCCGCGGGGGCCTTGAGCATCGAGGACAGCGTGCCCGCCGCCGATCTGACGACCTGGCCACCGCCAGGCGCGGAGCCGGTGGAACTCGGCGATCCCTATCAGCGGCTCGCCGAGCTGGGCTACGACTACGGGCCCACTTTCCAAGGGCTGCAAGCGATGTGGCGCGAGGGCGACGACCTCTACGCCGAGGTCGCCCTTCCCCGGGAAGCCCACGAGGACGCCGGTGGATTCGGCGTGCACCCCGCCCTGCTCGACGCGGCGCTGCATCCCCAGGTGCTCGACGCGTTCCTCGGGCAGGAAGGCGGCGGCAACCCGATGCTGCCGTTCTACTGGAACGGAGTGAGGATCGAGGCGAAGGGCGCGTCCGCGCTGCGGGTACGGCTTTCTCCGGCAGGCCAGGACGCCGTCGTCATCACGCTCGCAGACGCGGCGGGCAGTCCTCTCGCGACAGTCGAATCCCTGGTCGCCCGGCCCATCGCCCCCGCACAGCTGGGCGGCGGGCCGAACGACGCGCTGTTCCGCGTCACCTGGCAGCCGTTGACGGTGCCGAAGACGGCGGCGGAATTCGCGCTCCTCGGCGACGCCGGTCTCGAAGCGGTGGGCGAGGCGGACACCGTGGCCCTGTTCGTCCCGCGCGGGTCCGATCCCGACGTGCCGGAAGGAGTACGGAAAACCCTCACCCGGGTACTGGCCCACGTGCGGGAATGGCTTGCCACGGAGCGGTTCTCCGGGTCGCGGCTGGCCGTCGTCACCACCGGCGCCATGCCGGGAGACGGCCGTCCCGACCTCGTCGCGGCGCCGGTGTGGGGGCTGGTGCGCTCGGCCGAGGCCGAGAACCCGGGCCGTTTCGTCCTGGTCGACTTGGACGGCGAGGAGTCCTCTTCGGACGGTCTCGGCATGGCGCTGGCTTCCGGCGAGCCGGAGATCGCCCTGCGGTCGGGCGAGCTGTTCGTGCCCCGGCTCGCCGCCGCCACACCGTCCGAAGAGGACGGACCATGGGACCCGGCGGGTTCGGTCCTGATCACCGGCGGTACCGGCGGTCTCGGCGCGATCCTGGCCCGTCACCTGGTCGTCGAGCACGGCGTCCGGCGCCTGGTGCTGACCAGCCGCCGCGGCCCGGACGCGGCAGGGGCACGAGAACTTCGCGAGGAACTGACCGAACTCGGCGCCGACGTGGACATCGCGAGCTGTGACGTCGCGGACCGCACCGCGGTCGCGAAACTGCTCGGCGAGATCCCGCCGGAACACCCGCTCGTCGCCGTCGTGCACGCCGCGGGCGTCACGGGCGGCGGTCTGATCGGCTCGCTGCCCGAGGCGCAGCTCGACGCAGTGCTCGGGCCCAAGGTGGACGGGGCGTGGCACCTGCACGAGCTGACTGCCGACCTCGACCTGCGGGCCTTCGTGGTGTTCTCCTCCGCCGCGGGACTGGTGCTGGGCGCGGGACAGGCGGACTACGCCGCGGCCAACCTGTTCCTCGACGCGCTCGCCGCCGATCGTCACGTGCAGGGACTGCCCGCGGTTTCCCTCGCCTGGGGCGCGTGGAGCCCCGAAAGCGACGGCGGCATGGCCGAGCAGCTCGACGAAGCGGGTCTCGCCCGGTTGCGCAGGCTCGGGATGCCCCCGATGTCGACGGCCGAGGGACTGGAGTTGTTCGACCTGGCGCTGCGCTCGGGCGATCCCGCGCTGGTACCGCTCAAGCTGGACCAAGCGGCGTTGCGGGCCCGCACAGAACTACCGGCGGTCCTGCGCGGGCTGGTGCGCAAACCGGTGCGACGGGTACGCGCGGCGGGCCCGGTCGAGCAGCGGGGAACGCTGGCGGCGCGCCTGGCCGAGGTGCCGGAGGCCGAACGCGAGGAGTTCGTGCTCGGGGTGGTGTGCGGGCACGTCGCCGAGGTGCTCGGGCACGCGTCGGCGGCCGCGGTCGACCCGGCGCGCGCGTTCCAGGAAATGGGCTTCGACTCGCTGACCGCGGTGGAGTTCCGCAACCGGCTCAACGCCGTGACCGGGCTGACCCTGCCGGCGACTCTGGTGTTCGACCAGCCTTCGCCCGCCGCGCTCGCACGGGAGCTGCGGACGCGGCTGGACCCCGGGACGCGGGACGCGACCGAGTCGCTGCTCGCCGAGCTGGACCGGCTCGACGCGGCGCTGGCGGCGGGCCGGCCGGGCGAAGGCGGCCACGCCAAGGTCGAAGCCCGCCTGGCCGCGTTGCTGCGCAAATGGCAGGAAACGCACGACGACGAGGACGGTGGGGCCGACATCGACTCCGCGACCGACGACGAGCTTTTTCAGGTACTGGACAACGAACTGGGTATCTCGTGAGTGAGCGGGCGATGACGAACGAGGACAAGCTCCGCGCGTATCTCAAGCGCGCGACGACCGACCTCCAGCAGGCGCGGCGGCAGCTGCGCGAGGTGGCGGCGAAGGACACCGAGCCGATCGCGATCATCGGGATGAGCTGCCGCTATCCCGGCGACGTCCGTTCGCCCGACGACCTGTGGCGGCTGGTCGACGAGGGGGCGGAGGCGCTCGGCGAGTTCCCGGCCGACCGGGGCTGGGACACCGGTCTCTACGACCCCGACCCGGAGCGGCCCGGCAAGACCTACGTCAACCGCGGCGGCTTCCTCTACGACGCGGCCTATTTCGACGCGGCGTTCTTCGGGATCAGCCCGCGCGACGCGCGCCGGGCGGACCCGCAGCAGCGCGTCCTGCTCGAAGCCGCGTGGGAGGCCATCGAACGCGCCGGGATGGACCCGCATTCGCTCGCGGGCAGCAAAACCGGGGTCTACGCGGGCCTGATGTACCACGACTACGGCGGCGGCAGCCCCGGCGGGAGCCTGGTTTCCGGCCAGATCTCCTACAGCCTGGCGCTGGAGGGGCCCGCCGTCACGGTCGACACCGCTTGTTCGTCCTCATTGGTCGCGCTGCACATGGCGATCCAGGCACTGCGGCGAGGAGATTGCACGCTCGCGCTGGCCGGTGGTGTGACGGTGATGGGCACGCCGGAGATGTTCGTCGACTTCAGCCGCCAGCGGGGACTCGCACCGGACGGGCGCTGCAAGTCGTTCTCCGACGACGCGGACGGGACGGCCTGGTCCGAGGGCGTCGGTGTCCTGGTGGTGGAGCGTCTTTCGGACGCTCGGCGGCTCGGTCACCGGGTGCTGGCGGTCGTCCGGGGCACCGCGCTGAACCAGGACGGCGCGAGCAACGGGTTCGCGGCGCCGAACGGGCCGTCCCAGGTGCGGGTCATCGAGCAGGCGCTGGCCGACGCGGGGCTGACACCGTCCGATGTGGACGTCGTCGAAGCACACGGCACCGGCACCTCGCTGGGTGACCCGATCGAGGCGCAGTCGCTGCTCGCCACGTACGGCCGTCGTCAGGGCGGGGAGCCGTTGTGGCTCGGCTCGATCAAGTCGAACCTCGGGCACGCGCAGGCGGCGGCCGGGATCGCGAGCATCGTCAAGATGGTGCAGGCGATGCGGCACGGCGTGCTGCCGAAGAGCCTCCACATCGGACAGCCGTCGTCCCATGTGGACTGGTCGTCGGGTGCGGTCGAGCTGCTCACCGAGGCCCGCGAATGGCCGCACGTCGAACGACCGCGGCGCTCGGCGGTGTCGTCGTTCGGGATCAGCGGAACCAACGCGCACGTCATTTTGGAACAGGGTGACGAACCGGAGGCCCGGGAGGCGAAGCCGGAGGCCGCGGTGACGCCGGTGGTGTTGTCCGCCAGGACTCCGTCCGCGCTGTCCGAGATGGCCCGGCGCCTGACGTCGTGGCTTGAAGAACGTCCGGATCTGGCCCCCTCCGACGTCGGCTTCTCGTTGGTGACAAGCCGTTCCTCGTTCGAGCACCGCGCGGTCGTCGTCGGCGAGGACCGTGACGGGCTGCTGGACGCGCTGCGTGGCCTTGCCGACGGAAACCCGGGTCAGGGCACCGTGACCGGGGAGGCCGATCTCCGCGGGAAGACCGTGTTCGTGTTCCCCGGCCAGGGGTCGCAGTGGGCCGGGATGGGCACCGCACTGCTCGCGACGTCGCCGGTCTTCGCCGACCGGATGACCGAATGCGAGAAGGCGCTTTCGTCCTTTGTGGACTGGTCGGCCACCGCCGTGCTGCGCGGCGAACCCGGTGCCCCGTCGATGGAACGCGTCGACGTCGTGCAGCCGGTGCTGTGGGCGACGATGGTCTCGCTCGCCGCTGTCTGGCGCGCGCACGGGATCGAGCCCGACGCGGTGATCGGCCACTCGCAGGGCGAGATCGCGGCCGCTTGCGTGTCCGGTGCGCTGTCGCTGGAGGACGGCGCCCGGGTCGTCGCGCTGCGCAGCCGGGCGATCGGCGAGGTACTCGGCAGTCGCGGCGGCATGCTCGCGGTCAGCCAGTCCGCCGAGCGCATCGCGGGCAGGCTCGGCCGGTGGGAAGGCCGGATTTCGGTGGCCGCGGACAACGGCGCCGGTTCGTCCGTGCTGTCCGGGGACGGCGAGGCGCTGGACGAGCTGCAGGCCGACCTGGCCGCCGAGGACATCCGGGTCAAGCGGGTCCAGGTGGACTACGCCTCCCATTCCGCGCAGGTCGAGGATCTGCGCGAGCGGCTGCTCACGGATCTGGGCCCGATCGTGCCCGGCGCGGGTGACGTGCCGATGATGTCGACCGTCACCGGGACGTGGACGGACGGCGCCGCGCTGGACGCCGGGTACTGGTTCGACAACCTGCGGCAGACCGTGCGGTTCGCGCCGGTGGTCCGGTCGCTGGCCGAGGCGGGGTACGTGGCCTTCGTGGAGGTCAGCCCTCATCCGGTGGTCGCCATGAGCATGCAGGAGACCCTCGACGAGCTGGAGCTCGGTGCGGTCGTCACCGGGACGCTGCGCCGCGACGACGGCGGTCCGGACCGGGTCGCGGCCTCGGTCGCCGCACTGCACGTCCGTGGCATCGCACCGGACTGGACGGGCTATTTCCCGGGCGGCGCCCAGGTCGAACTGCCCACGTATCCCTTCAGCGGCAAGCGGTTCTGGCTGGAGGGCGAACAGGCCGCCGAGCAGCGGCCCACGACGACGGGAGCGGCGGACGCACCGTTCTGGGCCGACGTCGAAGCCGAGGACGCCGAAGCGCTCAGCGCGCGGCTGGGCATCGAGCCCGATCAGCTGCGCGACGTCGTGCCCGCGCTGTCGGCCTGGCGTCGCGGCGAAGTCGAGACGTCCACAATGGACTCCTGGTGCTACGCGGTGCGCTGGACACCGCTGCCGCAGGCTCCGGCGGGCAGGCTGACCGGGACCTGGCTGGTGCTGGTCCCGCCGGACTGCGCGCGGGCCTCGGCATTGGCCGACGGGCTCGGCGCCGACGTCGTCCGTGTCGTGGTGGACTCCGCCGATCCGGCCGACGATGTCCGCGCGGCCTTGGCGGGACGGACTCCGGCGGGTGTGCTGTCACTGCTCACCCTCGACGAACGCGTGCACCCGGACGCGCCCGCGTTGTCGTACGCCACCGCGAGCACGATCACCGTACTGCGGGCGCTGCGCGACACCGGGATCACCGCGCCGCTGTGGTGTGTCACCTCGGGTGCGGTCGCGGTCGACCGGACCGAGGACGTCGATCCCGGCGCGGCGGCGTTGTGGGGCATGGGCACCGTGCTCGCGCTCGACCACCCGGAAACCTGGGGCGGTCTCGCCGACCTCTTCGATCCCGCGGACCCGAAGGCGATCGGCGCGCTGTGCGCCGCACTGTCCGGAAAGGACGGTGAGGATCAGCTGGCGATCCGGCGGCCGGGCACCTTCGCGCGTCGCCTGGTCCGCGCGCCGCTGGACGGCGACCTCGCGGAAAACACCTGGCAGCCCAGGGGAACCGTGCTGGTCACCGGTGGCACCGGCGCCGTGGGCGGGCACGTGGCGCGCTGGCTGGCCGCCCGTGGAGCCGAGCGCGTCGTGCTGGTGAGCCGTCGTGGGGCCGACGCCGACGGCGCCGCCGAGCTGACCGGGGAACTCACGGCACTGGGCACCACAGCGGAGATCGTGGCCTGCGACATCACCGACGGCGCGGCCGTCGACGCCCTGATCGCCGACTACGAGCCGGCCGCGATCTTCCACGCCGCCGGGGTCATGGCCGACGAGGCACCACTGGCCGAGACGACACCCGAGGCATTCGCCGACGCCGTGCGCGCCAAGATCACCGGTGCCGCCCACCTTGACCGGGCACTCGGCGACCGGCCGCTCGACGCGTTCGTGCTGTTCTCCTCCGGCGCCGCCGTCTGGGGCACCGCGGGACAGCCCGCCTACGCGGCGGGGAACGCCTTCCTCGACGCCCTCGCCCAGCACCGCCGGGCTCGCGGACTGCCCGCGACGTCGGTCGCCTGGGGCTCTTGGGGCGGCGGAATGGTCGGCGAAGAGGCGAAAGCCCGGCTGGACCGGCTCGGCGTGCGCGAGCTGGACCCCGTCCTGGCGGTGCGGCTGCTCGGCCGGGTACTGGGGAAGAACGAGTCGCATCTCGTCGTCACCGACATGGACTGGACGAGCTTCCTGCCGATCTACACGCTCGCCCGGCCTCGTCCGCTGCTGCACGATCTCCCGGAGGCGGCTCGCGGGGAGTCGGCGGCGGACGCGACGGCCGACGAGGCGGGCGCGGGCGAACTCACGGCCCGGCTCGCCGGGCTGACCGGCCCCGAGCAGCAGCGCCACCTGCTGGACCTGGTGCGTACGCAGGCCGCGGCGGTGCTCGGGCACGACGAAGGCGCGTCCGTGATCGAACCGGGCCGCGCCTTCAAGGAGTTCGGGTTCGACTCGGTGACCGCGGTGGATCTGCGCAACCGGCTGAGCGCGGCGTCCGGTATGCGGCTGCCCGCCACGGTCGTGTTCGACTACGCCAATCCCCGTGCCCTCGCCGAGCACCTGTGGTCCGGGCTGTGCCCCGGCGGTGAAGGCCAGGACGTGCCGCTGACCACCGAACTGGACCGCCTGGAAGCGCGGCTGGACGGGCTCTCGCACGACGAGATCGAGCGGGACCGCGTCACCGTCCGGATCCAGGCGATGCTGACGAAGCTGAACCGGGCGCTCGGCGGGACCGGCCCGACCGTGGCGGACCGGCTGGAGACGGCGAGCACCGACGATCTGTTCGCCCTGATCGACGACGAGCTGGGGACATCGTGAACCGCCGTGCCACCCAGGACTTTTCGGCCGCACGGCCGGTCCACCGCCGAGGGACGAGAGGCTGAAAATGAACAACGAAGAGAAGCTCGTCGAGTACCTCAAGCGGGTGACCGGCCAGCTGCACGAGACCCGTGAGCGCCTGCGCGAGGTCGAGACCGCCGAGCAGGAGCCGATCGCGATCGTCGCGATGGGCTGCCGGTACCCGGGCGACGTGCGTTCGCCGGAGGACCTGTGGCGGCTGGTGTCCGAGGGCACCGACGCGATCGGCCCGTTCCCGACCGATCGTGGCTGGGACACCGACGACCTGTACGACGCCGACCCCGACCACCCCGGGACGAGCTATGTCCGGGAAGGCGGATTCGTCCACGACGCGGGCGAGTTCGACGCGGGGTTCTTCGGTGTCTCACCGCGGGAAGCGCTGGCGATGGACCCGCAGCAGCGCCTCGTGCTGGAGCTGGCGTGGGAGACCGTCGAGCGCGGGGGCATCGCGCCGCATTCGCTGCGGGAGGCCGCGGTCGGCGTGTTCGTCGGCAGTGGCGGTCAGGACTACTACGACGAGATCCCGCCCGCGACGCTGACCGACGCGGTCGAGGACTACCTGAGCACCGGCAACGCGGGCTCTGTCCTTTCCGGACGCGTCGCCTACGCGCTCGGGCTCGAAGGACCCGCGCTCACCGTGGACACCGCGTGCTCGTCCTCGCTCGTCGCGATCCACCTGGCCACCCAGGCGCTGCGGCAGCGGGAATGCTCGCTGGCACTGGCGGGCGGGGTGGCGCTGATGGCCACCCCGGCGCCGTTCCTCGCGTTCAGCAGGCAGCGCGGGCTCGCGCCGGACGGCCGGTGCAAGCCGTTCTCCGCGGCCGCGGACGGCACGGGCTGGGCCGAGGGCGCCGGACTCGTTCTGCTGGAACGGCTTTCGGACGCCCGGCGCAACGGTCATCCGGTGCTGGCCGTGGTCCGCGGTTCGGCGGTCAACTCCGACGGCGCGTCCAACGGCCTGACCGCGCCGAACGGGCCTTCGCAGCAACGGGTGATCCGGCAGGCGCTGGCCAACGCGCACCTGTCCGTGGCCGACGTCGACGCCGTCGAGGCCCATGGCACCGGCACCACGCTCGGCGACCCGATCGAGGCGCAGGCGGTCATCGCGACCTACGGGCAGGAGCGGCCGGAGGACCGTCCGGTGTGGCTCGGCTCGGTGAAGTCGAACCTCGGCCACGCCCAGGCCGCCGCCGGGGTCAGTGGCGTGATCAAGATGGTTTTGGCGCTGCGTAACGGAGTGCTGCCGAAGACACTGCACGCGGCCGAGCCGTCCGAGGAGATCGACTGGTCGGCGGGGAACGTCCGGCTGCTGCAGTCCGAACGCCCCTGGCCGAGGACGGACCGCGCCCGCCGGGCCGGGGTCTCCTCGTTCGGGGTGAGCGGAACGAACGCGCACCTCGTAGTGGAGGAAGCTCCCGTTGAGGAGGCCGAGCCCGCGACGCCCGCGTGGCCCGCCGGGCTGGCTGTTCCGCTGCCCGTGTCCGGCGAAGGGGAGCGGGCGCTGCGTGCGCAGGCCGCCGCTCTCCGGTCCGTTGTGGACGGACAGGAGTCATTGCTGGACCTGGGTTTCTCGCTCGCGACGACGAGGTCACCGCGGAGCGACCGGGCGGTCGTGCTGGCCGGGGACCCGGCCGCCGCCGTCCGGGGACTTGACGCGCTCGCCGAGGGCTCGAGCGCACCCGGTGTGCTGCGCGGAACCGCCACCGAGGGTTTGACCGCGTTCCTGTTCTCCGGTCAGGGCGCCCAGCGTGCCGGGATGGGCCGGGAACTGGCCGGGACGTTCCCGGTGTTCGCCGAGGCACTGGACGCCGTCTGCGCCGGATTCGACGGACTGCTGGACCGGCCGCTGAAGGATGTGCTCTTCGCCGAGGCCGACGAAGACGGGGCCGGGCCGCTGGACGAGACCGGCTACACGCAGCCGGCGTTGTTCGCGATCGAGGTCGCGCTGTTCCGGCTGCTCGAATCCTGGGGCGTCAAACCGGATCTGCTGCTCGGCCACTCCATCGGCGAGCTGGCCGCCGCACACGTCGCCGGGGTGTTCTCGCTGGAAGCCGCGTGCACGCTCGTCGCCGCGCGCGGCCGGCTGATGCAGGCACTGCCCGCGGGTGGCGCGATGATCGCGGTGCGGGCCACCGAGGAGGAGGTCCGGCCGCTGCTGTCCGGCGCCGTCGGGATCGGCGCGGTGAACGGCCCGTTCTCCCTGGTGCTCTCCGGCGACGAGGACGCGGTGACGCGCCTGGCCGCGCATTTCGAGGGCCAGGGCCGGAAAACGCGGCGGCTGCGGGTTTCCCACGCCTTCCATTCCCCACGCGTGGACGCCATGCTCGACGAGTTCCGCGCCGTCGTGGCGGGGCTGGAGACGGCGGCACCGGCGATCCCGATCGTGTCCGACGTGACCGGTGAACTGGCTTCGGCCCAGGATCTGCGCGACCCGGAGTACTGGGTGCGGCACGTTCGCGAGACAGTGCGGTTCTCCGACGGCGTGGCCACGCTGGAAGCCGAAGGGGTGACCCGGTATGTCGAGGCCGGGCCCGGCGGCGCGCTCGCCGCGCTCGTCGGCGACAGCCTCACCACGACGTCCGACACCGCCGTGATCGTCCCGGCGCTGCGCAAGGACCGGCCCGAGCCGGACGCGGTGCTCACCGCGATGGCGGAGCTGTACGTCAATGGCCTCACCCCGGATTGGGACGCCCTGTTCGCCGGGCGTGGGGCACGGCGGATCCCGCTGCCGACGTATGCCTTCCAGCGGCGGCGTTACTGGCTCGACGCCCGTTCGCGGCTCGACGAGGTGACCGCGGCCGGACTCCAGCGGTCCGGCCACCCGTTGCTGGGCGCGGCGACCACGGTGGCGGGCACGGACGGCGTCGTCCTCACCGGCAGGCTGTCGTCCGGCGCCCAGCCTTGGCTCGCCGATCACCGCGTCGGCGGAGCCGTGACCGTCCCGGGCACCGTCTTCCCCGAGCTGGCGATCCGGGCGGGCGACCAGGTCGGCTGCGGGCGCGTCGAGGAACTCACCCTCGGCACCCCGCTCGTGCTGCCCGACCGGGGCGGCGTGCGGATCCAGGTCGCGGTGGGCGCCGCGGAGGCGTCGGGCGCGCGTCCGTTCGGTGTGTACTCCCGGCCCGATGCCGACTCCGACGATGAGCCGGAATGGACTTCGCACGCGACCGGGCTGCTGGTCGCGGCGAACGCCGGGCGTGGGGTCGAGCTGGCCGACTGGCCGCCCGCGGATGCGGAACCTGTCGAGGTGGACGGGCTCTACGAGGAGTTCGCCGAAACCGGGCTGGACTACGGACCGGCTTTCCGTTCGCTGCGCGCGGTGTGGCGGCGCGGTGAGGAGATCTTCGCCGAGGTCGCGCTGCCCGAGGACGTCCCGCTCGACGCGGGCCGCTTCGGTCTGCACCCGGCCCTGCTCGACGCGAGCACCCACGCGCTGCGGGTCGCCGGGGACGGCGACGGCGGTGTGGGCCTGGTCCCGTTCACGTGGTCGGGAGTGGAACTGCACGCCTCCGGCGCCGCCGAGGCGCGGGTCCGCTTCACCCCGGCGGGCACCGACGCGTTCGGCGTCGTCGTGGCGGACGCGACCGGGGCACCGGTCGCGACGATCGACCGGACGGTGTTCCGCCCGCTCGACTCGCCGACGGCCGGGTCGGCACGCCGGGAGCCGTTGTACCGCCTCGAATGGCGCCCCCTCCCGGCTGCCAAGGCCGCCGCTGTGTCCACTGTGGACTTCGAGCGGCTGGCCGATGCCGACCCGGTCCCGCCGGTGGTGCTCCTGACCATCGAGCCGGGATCCGACGCCCGGTCAGTGCACGACCGGGTGCGCCATGCGTTGGTGGCCGCGCAGACCTGGGTGTCCACTTCGGACTATGACGAGTCCACGCTCGTGGTGGTGACCCGGGCGGCGGTCGCGGTTTCCGGCGAGGACGTGACGGACTTCGCCGGGGCGGGGGTCTGGGGCCTGTTGCGCTCGGCGCAGGCCGAGCACCCCGGCCGGATCGTGCTGCTGGACGTCGACGAGCGGGCGGACGTCGCCGCGTCGCTCGGGACCGCGCTCGCTTCGGAGGAACCCCAACTCGTGCTGCGCCAAGGCATCCTGCACGTTCCCGCGCTCACCAGGGTCAAGCCGGGGGAGCAGCGGGCCGACCGGCTCGACCCGGACGGAACCGTGCTGCTGACCGGTGGCTCGGGCGCGCTCGGCGCGGAACTGGCCCGGCATCTGGTCACCGGGCACGGCGTGCGGCACCTGCTGCTGGTGAGCCGTCGCGGGCTGGACGCGTCCGCCGAACTGCTCACGGAGCTGGCGGACCTGGGGGCCGAAGTCCGGACCGCGGCCTGTGACGTCGCCGATCGTGAGGCCCTCGCCGCGGTGCTCGCGGCTGTGCCGGAGGAGCATCCGCTTACCGCGGTGGTGCATACGGCGGGCGTGATCGACGACGGCGTGCTCAGCTCGCAAACCCCGGAGCGGATCGACGCGGTGCTGCGGCCCAAGGTCGACGGGGTGCTCGCCCTGCACGAGCTGACCTCGGGCGCCGACCTCGCGGCGTTCGTCCTGTTTTCGTCGGTGTCCGGGGTGCTGGGCGCGCCGGGACAGGCGGGTTACGCGGCCGCGAACACCGTGCTCGACGCCTTCGCCGCGCACCGGCGAGCACAGGGCCTGCCCGCGCTGTCGCTGGCCTGGGGCCTGTGGGCGGAAGCGGGCGGGATGGGCGGCACGCTGGACGAGGCGGAGGTCGCCCGGCTGTCCGCCACCGGCCTGCGTCCGCTGTCCACAAAGGACGCCCTGGCGTCGTTCGACACGGCGCTCGCCACGGACGAGCCCGCGGTCCTCCCGGTCCGGTTCGACCTCGCCGCGCTGCGCGCCTCCGGTGCCGACGCGCCGAAACCGGTGTGGGACCTGGCGAATCGCGGGACGCGCCGTACCGCGGCCGGATCCGCCGCGGTGGTCTCGTCCGGGCGGCTGCTCGCGGACGTCCCCGAGGCCGATCGCCTCGCCACCGTGCTCGACCTGGTCCGGACCCGCGCGGCCGCGGTGCTGGGCTACGCCTCCGCCGAGGACATCGACCCGGGCCGGGAGTTCCAGCAGCTCGGCTTCGACTCGCTCACCGCGATCGAGCTGCGTAACGGGCTGAACGCGACGACCGGGCTGCGCCTGCCCTCGACGCTGGTCTTCGATTACCCGACCGTGTCCGCGCTGGCGGAACACCTGCTGGCCGAGCTGTCCGGGCTGAGCCCGCGCGACAGCGTGGTCACCGGCGCGGGCGTCCACGACGAGCCGATCGCGATCGTCGGGATGGGCTGTCGCCTGCCCGGCGGCGTCTCGTCGCCGGACGACCTGTGGCGGCTGCTCGACGAAGAAGGCGACGCGATCGGCGAGTTCCCGGCCGACCGCGGCTGGGACCTGGGCAGGCTGTACGACCCGGAGCGGGTGCGGCCCGGCACGAGCTACGTGCGCGAGGGCGGGTTCGTCCACGACGCAGGTGAATTCGACCCGGGCTTCTTCGGTGTCTCGCCGAAGGAAGCGGCGATGATCGATCCGCAGCAGCGGCTGCTGCTCGAAACCTCGTGGGAGGCGCTGGAGCGGGCGGGCATCGATCCCTTGTCGCTCAAGGGTTCCCAGACCGGGGTCTACGCCGGTGTGCAGTACCACGACTACGTCGGCAGTAACAGCACCGGCTCGATCGTCACCGGACGGGTGGCCTACACGCTCGGCATCGAAGGGCCCGCCGTCAGCGTCGACACCGCGTGCTCCTCGTCGCTCGTCGCGTTGCACTGGGCGGCGCAGGCGTTGCGGCAGGGCGAATGCACGCTCGCGCTCGCCGGTGGCGTGACGGTGATGGCGACGCCGGAGACGTTCGTGGAGTTCAGCAGGCAGGGCGGTCTCGCCCCGGACGGCCGGTGCAAGGCCTTCTCCGCCGACGCCGACGGCACCTCGTGGTCCGAAGGCGCGGGCGTCGTGGTGCTGGAGCGGCTGTCCGACGCGCGACGTCTCGGCCACCCGGTCCTCGCGGTGCTGCGCGGCAGTGCCATCAACCAGGACGGCGCGTCCAACGGGCTGACCGCCCCCAACGGGCCCGCCCAGCAGCGGGTGATCCGCAGCGCGCTGGCCGCCGCGAACCTGACTCCCGCGGACGTGGACGCCGTCGAGGCGCACGGCACCGGGACGAAGCTCGGCGACCCGATCGAGGCACAGGCACTGCTGGCCACCTACGGCAGGGAACTGCCGCCGGAGCGTCCACTGTGGATCGGCGCGGTCAAGTCGAACCTCGGGCACACCCAGGCCGCGGCCGGCATCGCCGGGGTGATCAAGATGGTCCTGGCCATGCGGCACGGCGAGCTGCCGAAGACCCTGCACGTCCGGGAGGCCTCGGGCGAGGTCGACTGGTCGGCGGGCAACGTGCGGCTGCTGACCGAACGCGTCCCGTGGGAGGCGGCCGGACGGCCGCGACGCGCCGGCGTCTCGTCGTTCGGCGTGAGCGGAACCAACGCACACGTCATCCTCGAAGAGCCGCCCGCCGCCCCGTCCTCGGTGCCCTCGGGCGACGTGGCCGACCTCGACACCCCGGTGCCGTGGCCGCTCGCCGCGCGGGGTGGTGCGGCATTGAAGGCGCATGCCGAACGCATGCTGGCCTTCGTCGACGAAGCCGATCACGAGCTGGCCGACGTCGGCTACTCGCTCGCCACCACGCGTTCGGCGTTCGACCACCGCGCGGTGGTGCTGGGCAGGCGCCGTCCCGAATTCCTGCGCGGCCTGATGGCGATGGCGGACGGCGAGGAGGCCGACGGGCTCGTCGAGGGCGTTGTGCTGGGCGGTGGCAAGACCGCGTTCCTGTTCTCGGGCCAGGGCGCGCAGCGCGCTGGGATGGGCGACGACCTCGCGGCCGCGTACCCCGTGTTCGCCCGCGCCTACGAACAGGTCCGCGCCGAACTGGACCGCCACCTCGACCGTCCATTGCGGACAGCGACGGCGGACCCGGAACTGCTGGACAGCACGGAGTACACCCAGCCCGCGTTGTTCGCGTTCGAGGTGGCCTTGTTCCGGCTCGTCGAATCGTGGGGGTTGCGGCCGGACTTCCTGGCCGGACATTCGATCGGCGAGCTGAGCGCGGCACACGTGTCCGGCGTGCTCTCGCTGGAGGACGCCGCGATGCTGGTCGCCGCGCGCGGCAGGCTGATGCGCGCGCTGCCCGAGGGCGGCGTCATGGTGGCTGTCGCGGCGTCGGCGGACGAGGTCCTGCCGCTGCTGGGCGAAGGCGTCGACATCGCCGGGGTGAACGGCCCGATGTCGGTCGTGCTCTCCGGGGACGAAGCGCCGGTGCTGGCCCTCGCGGCCCGCTTCGCCGAAAACGGGCGTCGTACCAAGCGGTTGCGGGTGTCGCACGCGTTCCACTCGGCGCGGATGGAGCCGATGCTCGCCGAGTTCGGCGCGATCGCGGACAAGCTGACGTTCTCGGCGCCGCGGATCCCGATCGTGTCGACCGTGACCGGTGAACTCGCCGCCGAGCTGACCTCGCCGGAGTACTGGACACGTCAGGTGCGTCAGGCGGTCCGGTTCCACGACGCCGTTCGCTGGTTGGAAGGCAATGGGGTCAACAGGTTCGTCGAGCTGGGCCCGGACGCCACCCTCGCCGGGCTGGTCGAGGACGGTTTGGAAGACCGCGCGGGGGCCCTGGTCACCGCGACGGCGGACAAGGAGGCTCCGGAGCCTGCGGCGCTGCTGACCGCGGTCGCGCGGCTGCACGTGAGCGGGCGGTCGCCCGACTGGACGGCGCTGTTCGACGGCACCGGCGCCAAGCCGGTCGAACTACCGACCTATCCGTTCCAGCGGCAGCGTTTCTGGGTCGAGAACGGCGGCACCGAGGAGCCCGGCCAGGTCCGGCATCCGCTGCTGGGTTCCGCGGTGTCACTGGCCGAAACCGGCGGCATGCTGTTCAGCGCCCGGGTTTCCCTCGGTACGCACCCGTGGCTGGCCGAGCACGCGGTCGGCGGCGCGGCGATCTTCCCCGGCACCGGGTTCGTGGAGATGGCGGTCCGCGCGGGCGACGACGTCGGCTGCGAGGTCGTGGAGGAGCTGACCATCGAGGCACCGCTCGTGCTGCCCGAGCGGTCCGGCGTCCAGCTCCAGTGCGCGATCGACGGTCCGGACAACGCCGGGCGGCGCCGGTTCAGCGTGCATTCCCGGCCCGAGGGCGCCGAGGACGCCCCGTGGACCCGCCACGCGGCCGGTGCGCTGGCGCCCGCGGACGGCCGTCCGTCGTTCGAGCACACCGAATGGCCGCCTGCGGGCGCCGAAGCGGTGTCGCTGGAGGGCATGTACGAGGGCCTGGCCGAGAGCGGCCTGGTCTACGGCCCCCGGTTCCAGGGCATGCGGGCCGCGTGGAAGGCGGGCGACCACGTGTTCGCCGAGGTGAGCCTGCCCGCCGCGGCACAGTCCGAAGTGGACGATTTCGGGATCCACCCGGCGTTGTTCGACGCCGCGCTGCACGCCATCGGCCTCAGCGGGGCGACTGAGGAACGGTCCCTGCCCTTCTCCTGGGAAGGGGTGACCCTGCACGCGGTGGGTGCCTCCGCGCTGCGGGTCCACGTCCGGCCGACCGGACGCGGCGCGGTGGCCATGGAGATCGCCGACGGCGCCGGGCAGCCGGTCGTCTCGGTCGGGTCGTTGCTGCTGCGGCCGATGTCCGCGGAACCGGCCGCGCCGGCGGTGGTGAGTACCCCGGACACGTCGCTGTACCGCGTCGAATGGCAGAAGGCCGCGTTGGACGAGGTGACAGCGGACCGGTGGAGCGTGCTCGGCCCGGACCGCTGGGGCCTCGCCGACACCCTCGGCGCGCGGATCGTCTCCGATCTCGACGAAGCGGCGCAGGGCACCAAGGTGCTCGTGGTGCCCTGTGCCGAAGGACAGCCGGCACGCGCGGAAACGCATCGGCTGCTGGGCCTGCTGCAGAGCTGGCTGGCGGACGAGCGCTTCGTCGCGGCGAAGCTCCTGGTCGTCACCAGGGGAGCGGTGTCCTGCGACGGGGAGGACGTGCCGAATCTGGCCGCTGCCACGGTTTCCGGCCTCGTGCGCTCGGCGCAGGCCGAGAACCCGGACCGTGTCGTCCTCGTCGACCTCGACGCGGACGAGGCTTCGGTCCGTGCGCTCCCCGCTGTCGTCGGCTCGGGCGAGTCCGCCTCGGCCCTGCGGGGCGGGACGCAGCGGGTGCCGCGGCTCGCCGGGGCCGCGCTTTCGCGGTCGGCCGAACCGGTCTGGGACCAGGACGGCACCGTGCTGATCACCGGCGCGACCGGTGCGCTCGGCGGCGCGGTCGCCCGGCATCTGGTGAGCGCGCGCGGTGTTCGCCGGCTGGTGCTGGCGAGCCGTCGGGGAGCCGAGGCTCCCGGAGCCGCCGCGTTGCGCGACGAGCTGGCGGGACTGGGCGCCACCGTGTCGCTGGTCGCCTGCGATGTCGCCGATCGGGCGGCCACCGCGGCGATGCTGTCGGAGATCCCGGCCGAGCATCCGCTGAGCGCGGTGGTGCACACCGCCGGTGTGCTCGACGACGGCGTGCTGACGGCGTTGACGCCCGAGCGCGTCGACAAGGTCCTGCGGCCGAAACTGGACGCGGCGCTGAACCTGCACGAGCTGACCCGGGACCTCGACCTGACCGCGTTCGTGCTGTTCTCCTCGGCCGCCGGGGTGCTCGGCGCGCCGGGGCAGGGGAGCTACGCGGCGGCGAACGCGTTCCTGGACGCGCTGGCCGCGCATCGGGTGGCCTCGGGGCTCCCCGGGCTTTCCCTCGCCTGGGGCATGTGGGACACCGGGGACGACGGCATGGCCGCCGGTCGTGGCTCCGGCGGCGGCGGTCTCGAAGCGTTGTCTCCCGAGCAGGCGCTGGGTCTGTTCGACGTGGCGACGGCGCTCAGCGACCCGTTGCTGGTGCCGATCCGTCTCGACCTCAAGGCGCTCGGGCGACGGGACCGTGGTGAGCTTCCGGAGGTACTCCGCGGATTGGTGCGGACGTCCTCCCGGCGCGTCGCCCAGGAGGCGCCCGCCGAGACGGGCTCGCTGCGGGAACGGCTGGTGGCGATGCCCGCGAACAAGCGGGTGCCGACGTTGCTCACCCTGGTCCGTACCCAGGCCGCCGCACTGCTGGGCCATGGCGGGCCGGACGAGGTGGAGCCGGACAGGGCGTTCAGCGAGATGGGCTTCGATTCGTTGTCCGCCACCGGGTTCCGGAACAAGCTGATCCTCACCACCGGGCAGAAGCTGCCCGCCAGCCTCATCTTCGACTACCCGACTCCGCGCGAACTCGCCGAGTATCTGTGCGCGGAGCTGGTACCGGAGGACGAGGAGCCATCTGCTGCCTCGCCCGCGCCGTCGTCCTCTGTGGAGCCCGAAATCTCGGCGGCGCCGGATTCGGAGGACGACATCCGGGAGCTGCTGCGCACCATCCCGGTGTCCCGCCTGCGGGAAGCGGGCCTGCTGGACGGCCTGCTCGGCCTCGCCCAGCGGTCCGGACCGGCGGCGGAGGCCGAGGCGCCGCGCGAACGCCCGTCGATCGACGAGATGGACCGCGACGCCCTGATCAACCTGGCCATCGGCGGCGGCGAATAGCCCCCTGCCCCTGGTCGGTCCGTGGGGGCCTCCTTGAGGGACCCAGAGTCCCTCAAGGAGGCCCCCACGGACCTTCCTGCGCCGGGAGCTGTCACCTCTCCGGGGGTGGGCTCCGGTGCCGAAGGCGCCCTTCAGCGCGCCTGCCGCGAGCCGCGCCTCCCACCAAAGTCCACAAAGGACGAACGTGACACCGGGAAAGACCGCCCCGCCCTGTCCGTGAATGCCACATTGAGGGACTCTGAGTCCCTCAATGT